>JACQNT010000072.1 GCA_016202915.1 Acidobacteriota bacterium | reverse complement strand
GGTCTACGTGAACATCGATCGGGTGGGAAACACCTCGGCCGCCTCCATCCCGGTCGCCCTCGACGAGGCGGTCTGCAAGGGGATGCTGCGCAAGGGGGACAACCTCCTGTTCGCGGCGTTCGGCACCGGGCTGACCTGGGGCGCCGCGGTCTGCAAGTGGGGATGGTGAGCGCCGGCCCGCGGCGCGCCGCCCTGGTGTTCCCCGGCCAGGGGTCGCAGAAGGTCGGGATGGGGAAGGCGCTCTGCGAGGCCTACCCCGAAGCGCGCGCGGTCTACGAGCGGGCCGACGCGGCGCTGGGGTTCTCCCTGAGCCGTGTCTGCTTCGAGGGCCCCGAGGAGAACCTCCGGCTGACGGCGACGACCCAGCCCGCCGTGCTGACCACGAGCCTGGCCGCCCTGGAGACCCTGCGGGCCAGGTGCGCGGCCGACTGGAACGGGATGGTGGCCTGCGCGGCCGGCCACTCGCTGGGGGAGTACGCCGCCCTGGTCGCCGCCGGCGCCCTGGATCTCGAGGACGCCGTCCGGACGGTGCGGAGCCGCGGCGAGTACATGCAGGAGGCGGTGCCGGTCGGCCGGGGGGCGATGGCGGCCGTGGTCGGGGTCCCGCTGAAGCAGGTCGAGGATCTCTGCCGGGACGCCCGCGGGGGCGAGGTCCTCGGCCCGGCGAACCTCAACGCCCCTGATCAGACGGTGGTGGCCGGCACCGCTGCGGCGGTCGATCGGCTGGCCTCCCTCGCGAAGTCCGGGGGCGCCGCGAAGGTCATCCGGCTCCCCGTGAGCGCCCCGTTCCATTGCACGCTCATGTCCGGAGCCCAGGGCAGGCTGGCGGAGGATCTCAAGGGCCTGCGGCTGCGCGATGCGGCGTTTCCGGTCCTCCTGAACGTCTCCGGCAGCCCGGAGCGGAAGGCCGAGACGTTCAGGGACGCCCTCCTGCGGCAGGTCACGGCGCCGGTGCGCTGGGTCGACACGGTCCGGGCGTTCCGCGGACTGGGCGCCGGGACCCAGGTGGAGGTCGGGCCCGGCCGGGTCCTGAGCGGCCTCGCGCGCCGGATCGATCCCGACCTGGAGCTCCTCAGCGTCGAGGATCCGGCCAGCCTGGAGAAGACGATCGCGGGACTGGCGGCGGCCAAGGACGGTTGGCAAGCATGAGCGGGGGCGGCATCGACCTGGCGGGGCGGGTGAGCCTCGTCACCGGCGCTTCGCGGGGGATCGGCCGGGCGACGGCGCTCCTTCTCGCCGAGCGCGGGTCGGATCTGGTCCTGGCGGCGCGGGACCGGCAGGCCATCGAAGAAGTCGCCGGGTCCTGCGAAGCGAAGGGCGTGCGCGCGCGCCCCGTCTCCGTCGACGTGGCCGACCCGGCCTCCGTCAGGGAAGGCGTCGATCAAGCGCTGCGCGCCTTCGGGCGGATCGACCACCTGGTCAACAACGCCGGCGTCACGGCGGACGGGCTCCTCGTCCGGATGAAGCGCGAGGACTGGGAGCGCGTGCTTCTGGTCAATCTCACGGGGGCCTTTGAAGTGACGCGGGCGGCGCTTCCGGGGATGCTCAAGGCGCGCTACGGGCGGATCGTCAACGTGAGCTCGGTCGTCGGTCTGATGGGCAACCCGGGCCAGGCGAACTATTGCGCCGCCAAAGCGGGGCTCATCGGCTTCACCAGGGCGCTGGCTCGCGAGGTGGCGTCCCGGCAGATCACGGTCAACGCCGTGGCCCCCGGCTTCATCGACACGGAGATGACCCGGGCCATCGCCGCGGAGGCCCGCGAAAGGATGACCGGCCTCATCCCGCTGGGCCGGCTCGGGTCGCCGGAGGACGTGGCCGAGGGGATCCTCTTCCTGGTCGGGCCCGGCGCGGCGTACATCACGGGAGAGGTGCTCAACATCAGCGGCGGTCTTTACATGTAGCCGCGCGCGAACAATAATCTGGCGCGCCGCGTGCCGCGCCGGCACGGAGAGCCGCGTCCCCGCCGTCATGCGGCGGACCCCTGGGAGGAGACCGATGGCGCAGAGCATCGAGGAAAAAGTCAAGGGAATCATCGTTGAGCAGCTGGGCGTCGATCCGGAGGAAGTGACGCAGGAGGCCTCCTTCGTGAACGACCTCGGGGCCGACTCGCTCGACACGGTGGAGCTGGTGATGGCCCTGGAGGAGGCGTTCAAGATCGAGATCAGCGACGAGGACGCCGAGAAGATCCACACGGTGGGCGACGCCGTGCGGTATATCCAGACCCACGCCTGAGGGACGGCGCGGGGGCGGGGCACGAGATGCAACGACGCGTCGTCATCACCGGCCTGGGGATGGTGTCGCCCCTGGGGATCGGCAACGAGGAAAACTGGAAGGGGCTGATCGAGGGCCGGAGCGGGATCGGACCGATCACCCGTTTCGACGCCAGCGACTATCCCTGCCGGATCGCCGGCGAGCTGAAGGGCTTCAACCCGGAGGACTGGGTGCCCAGGAAAGACGTCAAGAAGATGGACCTGTTCATCCTCTACGGAATGGCGGCCTCGGAGATCGCCCTGCGCGACGCCGCGTACCAGGTCAGCCCCGCGGAGGCCGAGCGGGTGGGCGTCTACATCGGCTCGGGGATCGGCGGGCTCCCTTCGATCGAGCGGCAGCACGCCGCCCTGCTCCGGGAGGGGCCTCGGCGCGTTTCCCCCTTCTTTATCGTCGGCCTGATCGTGAACATGGCGTCCGGCCAGGTCTCCATCCGCCACGGCGCCAGGGGGCCGAACCAGGCGGCATGCACGGCGTGCGCCACGGGGACGCACGCCATCGGCGACGCCTTCGAGATCATCAAGAGAAACGACGCCGACGTGATGATCGCGGGCGGCTGCGAGGGGGTCATCACCCCGCTCTGCGTCGGGGGCTTCGGCGCCATGCGGGCCCTGTCGACGCGGAACGACGATCCGCAGGGGGCCTCCCGGCCGTTCGACCGGGAGCGCGACGGCTTCGTGATCGGCGAGGGGGCGGGGATCGTCATCCTGGAGGAGCTCGGTCACGCGGTGCGGCGCGGCGCGCGGATTTACGCCGAGGTCGCGGGGTACGGCGTGTCGGGAGACGCGTTCCACGTGTCGGCGCCGCCGGAGGACGGCGACGGCCCCATGCGGGTCATGCGGCGCGCCGTGGAGGACGCCGGCATCGACCCCTCCGCGATCGACTACGTGAACGCGCACGGCACCTCCACGCCCCAGGGGGACGTCGTGGAGACCCGGGCGATCAAGGCGGTGTTCGGGGAGAGGGCCGGCAAGGTCGCCGTCAGCAGCACCAAGTCGATGACCGGCCACCTGCTGGGCGGCGCCGGCGGCCTGGAGACGGCCATCGTCGCCCTGGCGGTGCATCGCGGCATGGTCCCGCCGACCATCAACTACACGACGCCCGATCCGGATTGCGACCTGGATTACGTGCCGAACGAGGCGCGCGCCGTCAAGATACGCTACGCCCTCAACAACTCGTTCGGCTTCGGGGGCACCAACGCGGCGCTCGTCCTGAAGGAGTACGAGGAGTAGCGCCGTCCGGCCGTCAGACCTCGTCGAAGATTGAATCCCGCAGGCAGTTCAGCTTCTGCTCGTACGACTCCGGGTACACGAACCAGCAGGCGGCCGCCACGCTGCTGATCAGGGCGTTGCCGTCCTGAGGCGTGAAGCAGAACCCGACCACCTCGTGCCCCTTGCGCACCGTCAGCGTGGGGACGACCAGGACCCCCTGGTTCAGGATCCTGCCGTAGTGGCCGTAGTCCCGCCCGAAGGAGAAGACGCTGTTGGCGGACTGCTTGTAGGTGAGGGCCATGCGGTCGTCCTTCCGGCAGGTCTCGAGGATCGCCTCCGCGGAGGTCGGCTTGCGGACCTGGAGGTTGAAGTGGATGGCGTGCATGTACTGGCTGTTGACCTTGAGCGCGGAGGAGTAAAGGTCCAGGTCGTAGCCCAGCCCGTTGAAGAGGTGCCACGCGTCCCGCGCGTGGTGCGTGCCGAAGCGCTCGTCCTTGTGGCGGTTGACCTGCGGCGACGGGACGAAGGAGCCGTCCTGGCTGATGTCGTTGGCGCGGCGGATGCAGAGGAAGCGCCCCGACCTGAGGTTCTCCGACCCGCCGTCCCGCAGGCCGATCAGATCGATGAGGACCGCGAGGTTATGGGTGTTGCACGAGACCACCTGGATGTACTGGTCGACGCCGTGGCGCAGGGAGCGATCGGAGATGCCGCGGGCGTACATCTTCCCGAAGCCGAACTCCGATCCCTGCGCGATGAAGCCGAGGGTGTTGTGCGCGTATTTCTCGTAGATCTCCTTCTTGTTCTGCAGGCCGACGTCGGAAGGAGTGCAGTCGATCACCACCGTGGCCTGGCGCAGCGCATCGTGGTGCTCGTAGGCGGGCTCGATGCCGAGCTCCCGGAAGCCGTGACGCGCCGCGTCGTCGCAGGCCAGCCGTGCGCCTCTCCGGATCAGGTTGATGACCTTCGAGCGATCGGTGAGGAGAGGGGTCCGCTTGTGGAACGTCACCTCGTCGAAGCCCAGCAGGTCCTTCTTCTCGGCGAACAGGCCGATCAGGGGCTCCCCGATCGTGCCGGTGCCGATGATGTGCACCACTCTTTTCGAGGCCATCCTGCGCTCCAGTCCCGGGGCAGGGAACGTCGTCCGACGCCTCGCGAAAGATACCATCCGACGCCCGGCGGGTCAATGGCCGCCGTTTTCTTGACAGCGCCGTGGCCCGTTCCCTAGAATGCCCGGTAGCTCAAGATCCCCCGGGAGCGCTGCTGAACCGACCGGCGACGGCATGGAGGAAGAGGTTGAACCAGCGCGAGATGCCCCGTCCCACCCTGCCGGTGGGAGATCTCCTGTCCGAGGCCCCTGCCGATCTGAGCCTGCGCCTCCTCGCGGGCGCATCCGGGCGCAAGCGTCCCATCGCCTCCGCCGTCGTGGCGAGGCCCGGCCTGGCCCTCGCCGGTCAGCCCGAGGCGCTGCAGCCGGGGACGGTGCAGGTGCTCGGCCGGAGCGAGACGGCCTACCTCGCCCAGATCCCCGAGGACCAGCGGTGCGCCCTCCTGGAGAGGATCGGCCGGCTGCCAGTCGCCTGCCTGATCCTCACGCACGGCGGCAGCCCGCACCCCGACCTCCTCGCCGCCGCCGAGGCCTACGGCATCCCTCTCCTCGTCACGGCGCAACCGACCGACCGCCTGGCCGATCTCCTCGGCCGCTTCCTGGAGGAACGGCTCGCGCCGTCCGTCACCATCCACGGGACGCTCATAGACATCTACGGGGTCGGCGTTCTGATCCTGGGGGAGAGCGGCGTGGGAAAGAGCGAATCGGCCCTCGAGCTGGTCCTTCGAGGCCACCGGCTGGTGTCGGACGACACGGTGTCGGTCCGGCGGGTCGGGGCCGTGCTGAACGCCACCGGGCCGGAGGTGAGCCGCTACCACATGGAGCTGCGCGGCCTCGGGATCATCAACATCAAGGACCTCTACGGGGTCGCGGCGGTGCGCGAGCGCAAGGACGTCGACCTGGTCGTCAAGCTCGACCCGTGGCAGGAGGACAAGGAGTACGACCGCCTGGGCCTCGACGCGAAGGTGTACGCCCTCCTGGGCGTGGAGCTGCCGTTCATCGAGATGCCGGTCGGCCCCGGGCGCAACCTGTCCATCCTCCTGGAGGTCGCCGCCCGGCATCACCTTCTGAAGCGCAGGGGCTACCACGCCGCGAAGGAGCTCGCGGGCCGGATCCACGACGCTCTCGGCAGGAAGGGATGAAGCCCTCCGCCGCGCGCCCGGCGCAGCAGGACCTCGAGATCGTGGTTCTCACCGGCCTCTCCGGATCCGGCAAGACCCTGGCGATCCGGGCCTTCGAGGACATCGGGTATTTCTGCGTGGACAACCTGCCGGTCACCCTCATCCCCACCTTCGCCGATCTCCTGACCCGATCGCGCCAGGACATCGCGCGCGCGGCGCTGGTGGTGGATGTCCGCGAGGGGGCGTTCCTCAGCGAGTTCCCCGGGATCTACGAGGCCCTGCGCCGGGGCAAAGGGCGCCGGGCGCAGCTGGTGTTCTTCGAGGCCGATGACGACGCGCTGATCCGCCGGTTCTCGGAGACGCGGCGCCCGCATCCCCTCGCGGCGGGGGGATCGGTCGAGGAGGGGATCCGGCGCGAGCGCGTGGCGCTCGCGCCGCTGCGCGATCTGGCGGACCTGATCATCGACAGCAGCCGCTTCAACGTGCACCAGCTGAGACGGTACATCCAGGAGCACTACGCTCCTCAGGCCGGGGCGCAGCCGCTGTCCGTCGCCGTCGTCTCGTTCGGATACAAGCACGGGCTGCCGGCGGAGTCGGACCTCCTGTTCGACACGCGCTTCCTGCCCAACCCTTTCTTCGTGGACGGCCTCAGGGGCAGGACCGGCCTCGACCGGGAGGTCGTCGGCTACCTGGAGGCGATCCCGGAGTACCAGGAGCTGCGCCGCAGGATCCTCGACCTCGTCACCTACCTGATCCCGCACTACATCCGCGAGGGGAAGAGCTACCTGACGGTGGCGATCGGCTGCACCGGCGGCCGCCACCGCTCGGTCACCATGGCGGAGGCGATCGGGGGGGCGCTCCGCGCCGCCGGCTACGCCGCCGGGATCGCGCACCGGGATCTCGAGAGGGAGTGATGGCCATCGTCGCCGACGCCGCAGGCGAGGCCCGCTTCGGCCTCCTGGTGGTCACCCACGGCGGCCTGGCGTTCGAGCTGATGCGGGCCCTCGAGCGGATCGTCGGCCCGGTGGACCGCGTCAGGGGGCTCACGATCGGCTGGGACGACGACCTGCAGGCGGCGCGGAAGGCCGTGGAGGAGGCGATCTCCGAGGTCGACCCCGGCGGCGGCGTCCTGATCCTGACCGACATGTTCGGCGGGACGGCGACCAACGTGACCCTGTCCTTTCTGCGGGAGGGGGTGGAGATCCTCACCGGCGTCAACCTCCCCATGCTCATCAAGTTCGCCAACCTGCGCGATAAGTGCTCCCTCAAGGAGGCCGCGGCGCGCATCAAGGAGCAGGGGCAGCGATCGATCGCCCTGGCCACGGAGTACCTGGATCCGTCGGGCGGAGAAGGGTCGCGGACGTGATCCGCGAGGAGGTCGTCATCACCAACGCCCGGGGGCTGCACGCCCGGGCGGCCGCCCGCTTCGTCCAGGTCGCGAGTGCCTTCAGGAGCCGCGTCCTCATCGCCAAGGACGGCCGCACGGCGGACGGCAAGTCGATCCTCGGTCTCCTGGCCCTTCTCGGCCGCCAGGGGGCTCGGCTCACGATCAGCGTCGACGGCTCGGACGAGAAGGAGGCGCTGCGGACGCTCGTCGAGCTGGTGGCGGCGCGCTTCGGAGAGGAGGCCTGATGGACGACCCGCGGGACGGCGGGGCGGCGGCGCTGCGCGGCGTCGGGGTATCTCCGGGCATCGCGATCGGCCGGGCCCTCGTGCTGGAGGGGCCCAACGTCGCCATCTTCCGTCTCGATCTCGACGCGGCGGAGGCCGAGAAGGAGGTGGCGCGGTTCCAGAGGGCGGTGCGCCGCGCCTGGCGCCAGCTCCGCGGCCTGCGGGACCGGGTCCGGAGCGAGGCCGGGGAGACCTACGCCCGCGTGTTCGAGGCGCAGATCCTGATCCTGAGGGATCGCGCGCTGCTCCGGGAGACGGCGGCGCTCATCCGCCGCGAGCGGGTGAACGCCGAGTGGGCCTTCCGGACCGTGGTGGGGCGCTACGCGCAGGTGTTCGCGCAGCTCGGAGACCCGGAGCTCAAGGAGAGGGGCACCGACATCGAGGACGTCGAGGCGCGCGTCCAGGCGGTCCTC
>JACQNT010000063.1 GCA_016202915.1 Acidobacteriota bacterium | reverse complement strand
TCCCCGCCCGACCAACTTGATCCGCTCCGTGAGAGAATGCTAGGATCGCGGCCGCCCAAAAGGACCCCCTTTTGATCCGCGGTCTCATCTTCGACTTCGACGGCACGCTCATCGATTCCTACGAGGCGATCGCCGAGAGCCTCAACGAGGTGAGGGCTTCCCGTTCCCTGCCCCCCCTCGAAACGGCGAACGTCACGACGATGGTCGGCCACGGCCTTGAGCATCTGATCGAGAAGGCCATCGGGCCGGATCAGGTGGAGGACGGAGTCCGGCTGTTCCGCCAGAACTACGCCAGGATCTGCGAGCGCAAGACGAAGATTCTGCCTCAGGTGAAGGAGACCCTGGACGAGCTGGACCGGCGCGGTTACCGGATGGCGATCGCCAGCAACAAGCCTTCCTACTTCGCCCGCGACATCCTCAAGGCGCTGGAGATGGAGCACCTGTTCGCCGAGGTCCTCGGTCCGAACGACGTGGAGAGGCCCAAGCCGGACCCCGAGATGCTGGAGATCATCATGATGCGGATCGGGCTGGCGCCCGACGAGGTGGTGTACGTCGGGGACATGCTCCTGGACATCGAGGTGGCGCAGCGCGCCGGGGTGGCCGTCTACGCCGTGCCGACCGGGTCGGCGTCCCGCGAGGTGCTCCTGCAGGGGCGGCCGGACCGGCTCCTGCACCGCTTTTCCGACCTGCTGTCGATCCTGCCCGTGCTCTCCGGGCGCTGAGCTCCTCAGCGGGACCAGCGCCCGAGGTCCCTGTCGAAGCGCCAGATCCTGATCCGACCCGTCCCCCCGTACAGCACGACGGCCACGACCGTGCTGCGGCCGTCGCTCACGTACAGCGTGCCGCTGCTCGACGTGCCCCGGGGGGAGAAGCTGATGATGTCGGAACGGCCGAAGCGGATCGGGTCGGCGAACGGGGCGAGACTTCCATGGCCCGGAGGCACCTCCGGGATGGCCGCCTCCAGGAGGCCGAAGTCGATCCCTTCGTAGCGGGAACGCAGATCGCGGGCCCCGCCGATCAGGGGATCGCGGCCGGCGCCGATGTCGTCTCCCCGCACGCCGTCAGCGTCGCCGTCGGCGTAAAACGCGTAGCGGTACGCGCCAGAGGACCAGTTGAGGCGCATCGCCGTGTTCCGGCCGCCGGCGATCGCCTCGCTCCGCAGGCGCGCGAGGTCCTGCGCGAGCTCCCGGGCCGCGGCGCCGACGCGGGCGCGGGAGAGGGCCGCGAACAGGGAAGGGGCCGCGGCGGCGGCGAGCAGCCCGATCAGCAGCAGCGCGAGGGCGGCCTCCGGAAGGGAGAAGCCGCCCTCGCGCCGTCTCAGTTCTTCCCGACCGTGAGGCGGTCCTTGATCTTCTCGAACGTCTTCTCGCCGACGCCGCGCACGTTCAGGATGTCCTCCACCTTCTTGAAAGGGCCGTTCTTCTGGCGGTACTCGACGATCCGTTCGGCGTACACCCTGCCGATGCCGGGGAGCGTCACCAACTCCTCGACCCCCGCCGTGTTGATGTTGATCTTGTCGTTCGCCGGCGGCGTGGCGGCGGCCGCCCGCGGCAGCATCGCCAGGGTCGCGATGGCGATCAGCAACGCCGTGCCCAGTAGCCTGAGATCCCTCCGTTTCATGGTCCCTCCTTCTCGAAAAGGTGAATCTTGGGGGAGGGGGGATCTCCGGATCCCCCATCCGCGTCGTGGAACGGGATGGACCTTCCGGGTGGAGAGCCGATCGGTTGTTGTGGTCCACCCCGCAACTCCCCCAAGGTCATGAGTTCCTCGATGCGGCCCATCGGCCGCTGCCGGCCGCGCGCCGTCCCGTGCGCCCCGGCCGTCCGGGGCACGGTGCAGACGGCGTGCCAGGGGCGGGCCGGGATCGCGGCGCGCGGCGCGGCCCCCGGCCACGCGCCGCCACCGGCGGCCGGTTGCGGGGAGGAGCGCTCCCCGCGATCTTCCCTGCGCGGAGCGGGAGGGGCGGCCGGCGCGGCCGGGGGCGGTCGGGGGCCGTCGGGCGCCGTCCGGGACGGGACGCCGCGGGGCCCCTCACTGTCGGGCGGATGGGGGGTTCCACATGACTCGCGCCCGGCGTCTCGATCCAGGAGGGCGACGGGACCGGGCCTGGTTTTACGCGGCCTTCGTCAAGCTCACCTGGCAGGGGAGCCCCGGCAACCGGCCGGCGCTCTCTCTCAACTACGATCCCCAGGACTATCTGAACCAGGGGCTGAACAGCTTCACGGTGGACGCCGTCCGCCGCTTCGGCCGCAGGTTCCAGGCCGGGTTCCAGCGCGACTTCTAGAGGGTGACCCGCTCGGCCCACAGGACGCCGTCGATCGCCGCGATGCTGCGCAGCACGGCGTCGTCGACGGGCGAGTCGAGGTTGAAGACGGCGATGGCGCGGCCGCCCGAGCGGTCGCGCCCCAGGGAGAGGTAGGCGATGTTGACCCGGGCGTCCCCCAGCGCCGTGCCGATCCGGCCGACCATGCCCGGTCGGTCGTCGTTGCTGACGATGAGCATGGATCCCTGGGGGATCGCGTCGAGGTGGAACTCGTCCAGGCGCACCAGCCGCGGCTCGCGCTTTCCGAACAGCGCGCCGGCGGCCGAGCGGCGGCCGCCGCCCCGCGCGGTCAGGGTGGCGGAGATCAGGGCGGCGAAGTCCTGCGGCTCCGCGGCCCGCGTCTCCTGCACCCGGATCCCCGCCTCCTGCGCCAGGATCGCGGCGTTCACGGCGTTCACGGGATCCGAGAGCTTCGCCTGCAGGAACCCCTTGAGGAACGAGGCGGTCAGCGGGCGCGTCGGGTACTCCACGACGGTGCCCGAGTACTCCAGCGACACCTCCCCGACCGGACCGCGCGACAGGGAGGAGAGCAGGCGTCCCAGGCGCTCGCACAGGTCCCTGTAGGGTTGGATCATCGGCAGCACCCTGGGATCGATCCCCTCCGTGTTGACGGCGTTGACCACCAGGCCGTCCTTCAGGTAGCCGGCGATCTGCTCCGCGATGCGGGCCGCAACCTTCTCCTGCGCCTCCTGGGTGGAGGCCCCGAGGTGCGGCGTGAGGATGACCGAATCGAGGGACAGGAGCGGGCTGCCGGCCGGAGGCTCGTTCTCGAACACGTCCAGCGCGGCCCCCGCCACCCGCCCGCTCGCCAGCGCCTCCGCCAGCGCCGCCTCGTCGACGATGCCACCGCGCGCCACGTTGATGATGCGCACCCCCTGGCGGCAGCGCAAGAGCTCGTCGCGGCCGATGAGGTGCCGGGTCTCCTCGGTCAGCGGCAGGTGCAGGGTGATGAAGTCGGCCCGCTCGTAGATCCGGTCCACCGGCACCAGGGCCACCCCGAGGCGCGAGGCGACCTCCTCCGACAGGACGGGGTCGTAGCCGATCACCTCCATGCCGAAGGCGCGGGCGCGCCCCGCCACCTCGCGGCCCACCTTGCCGAGCCCGAGGACCCCGAGCGTCTTGCCGAAGAGCTCGACGCCCAGGAACGACCCGCGTTCCCAGCACCCCGCGCGCATCGATCGATCCGCCCTGGGGATCTGCCGGGCGAGGGCGAGGATCATCGACAGGGTGTGCTCGGCGGCCGAGATGGTGTTCTCCCCCGGCGCGTTCATCACGACGACGCCGTGCCGCGTGGCCGCCGCCACGTCGATGTTGTCGACCCCGGCGCCCGCCCGGCCGATCACCCGCAGCCGCGGCGCGGCCCGGATCACCTCCTCCGTGATCCGCGTGTCCGACCGCACCACGATGCCGTCCACGTCGGACACGGCGCGCAGCAGATCCTCTCCCCCGATCCCGGGCCGGTGGTCCGCCTGCAGGCCGGCGCGCGCCAGGACCTCGGCGCAGGTGGCCGAGATCCTGGCGGCGATCAGCACCTTCACGCCGCCATCTCCCCGAGGACTTCGTCCATGGCCCCGAGCAGGGCCCCGATCCCCTCCACGGTGTGGTCTCCCATGTGGCCGATCCTGAAGGTGTGATCCTTGAGCCTGCCGTAGCCGTTGCTGATCCCCAGCCCCCGCGCGGCCAGCCGCGCGACGAAATCGGCGACCTGCACCCCGCGCGTGTTGGACACGCAGGTCACGGTGTCGGACCGCGCCCCCTCGGCGGCGAACAGGGCGAACCGGCCGGCGGCCCAGGAGCGCACCGCCCCGGCCATGGCGCGGTGCCTCTCGTACCGCTTCTCCAGGCCCTCCGCCTCGATCCGCTTCAGCTGCACGAGGAGGGCGAACATGTGGCTGACCGACGGCGTGGCCAGGGGGACCTGCCTGTCGAAGAACTCCTTGAGGCGCACGAAGTCGAAGTAGTACCCCTTCCCGACCCGGCGCCGCGACCGCTCGAGCGCCCGATCCGAGACGGCGCACAGGGAGAAGCCGGGCGGCAGGGCGAGGCACTTCTGCACCGAGGCCAGGCAGACGTCGATGCCGTGCCGCTCCACCTCCACGGGGATCCCGCCGAGCGAGGAGACCGCGTCCACCACGAGCAGGACCTCCGGTTGCCGGCGGACCGCCTCGGCGATCTCGCAGAGCGGGTTGGTCACTCCCGTGGAGGTCTCGTTGTGGACCAGCGCGACGGCGTCGTAGCGCCCCGAGGCGAGCAGATCGGCGACCCTCTGGGCCGGGACGGGCCGGCCCCACTCCACGTGCAGGGGGTCCGCCTCGGCCCCGCAGGCCAGCGCCACCTCGTAGAAACGCTCCGAGAAGGCGCCGCACACCGGGACGAGAACCCGCCGCGCCACGCAGTTGCGGATGGCGGCCTCCCACAGCCCCGTCGCCGAGCACGCCGTGAAGAAGATGTCGTGGGCCCGCGCGCCGAACAGGGCGCGCGCCCGCGGCTGGAGGTCGCGGATCAGCTCCTGCATCTCGGCGCCGCGGTGGCCGATCACCGGGCGCGCCATCTCGCGCAGCACCTCCGGCGCGACCTCGGTGGGGCCGGGCGTGTAGAGCACTCTGTGCTCTCTCCGGGCGTGTGGCACGGGCGGCCTCATCCGCGCGTCAGCGGATGCTCTTGGTGAAGTCGATGTAGATGATGGTCCCCATGAAGAGCAGGAGCAGGATCAGCCCCGTCTGGGCCACCCGCTCCTTGAGCCGGGCCGGGATCTCCCGTCGTATGGCCCCCTCGATCACGAGGAAGAACAGGTGTCCGCCGTCCAGGGGCGGGACCGGGAACAGGTTGATGATGCCGAGCTGCAGGCTGACGAAGGCGATCAGCTGGAGGAACGGGACCAGCCCTTCCTGCGCCGCCTCTCCCGAGAAGCGGTACAGCTCGATCGGGCCGGAGAAGGCGCGCAGCGTGAGCTCTCGCGTGAGCAGCTTCTTGAAGGTCACGAACACCAGGCCCGTCTGTTCGATGTTCGTGACGACGCTCTGCCGGATCGATTCCAGGAACGGGTAGGAACGGACGATGGTCGGGGGCGTCGGCACGAAGCCGATGACACCGCGCTCCCCGTCCAGGACGGGAGTGATGGCCCGCTCGAAGGTCTCCGCGCCGCGCTGGATCACGAAGCGCAGCTCCCGCCCCGGGGCGCCCCGAATCATCTCCAGCAGGCGGTTGAGGGTGGTGATCGGCACGCCGTTGATCGACGCGATCTGATCGCCTCGGCGCAGGCCGGCTCGGTCCGCCGGCCGCCCCGGCTGGATGTCCCCGACCACGACGCCGGTGGCGGGGAAGATGCCCGGGCGGCCCACGTCCGACTCACCGGACTGGATCGTCAGGCGCGCCGCGATCCGCTGGCCGCCGCGCTCCAGCACCACCTCCTTCGTCTGCCGCGGGCTGAGGAGGATGAGGGTCTGCAGCTCCTTCCAGGTGGCCACGGGGCGGCCGTCGAAGCTGATGATCCGATCGCCGGGCAGGATGCCGGCCTCGCGCGCGGGAGACTCCTGGTCGACCTCCCCGACGACCGGCGGATCGTAGAGGTAGGCGTGCTCGCGCACGCCGGTCATGAAGATCAGCGCGGTGAGGACGAGGGCCGTGGCGAGGTTGAAGACGGCGCCCATGACGAAGACCAGGAAGCGCTGCCAGCGCGGCCGGGACAGGAGATCGCCCGGCTCCGGCGCGGCGCCTTCCTCGGGGGTCTCCCCTTTCAGCTTGACGTACCCTCCGAGGGGGACCCAGGAGAGACGGTAGTCGGTCCCCCCGCGGCGGATCCCCCAGAGACGCGGGCCGAAGCCGACCGAGAACACCTCCACGGTGACCCCCAGCCACTTGGCCACCAGGTAATGCCCGAACTCGTGGAACAGGACCACGGTGCCCAGGACGACGGACCCCGGCAGGACGTACTCCCAGATCCAGCTCATCCGGCCGCCCCTCCCCGCTCCAGAACCTCCTCCGCCACGGCGCGCGACCGGCGGTCGGCCTCGAGAACCGCCTCCATCGAATCCACCGGGAGCGGCCGGTGCCGGGAGAGGACCTGCTCCACCAGCCTGGGGATGCCCGGGAACGCCAGCCTCCCCTCGAGAAACGCCTGGACCGCGACCTCGTTGGCGGCGTTCAGCGCCGCCGGGGCCGTGCCGCCCGCCTCGAGAGCGCCGTAGGCCAGTCCGAGGCTGGGGAAGCGTTCCCGGTCGACCGGGAAGAACTCCAGCGTGCGGGGCCCCGACAGGTCCAGCGAGGGGACCGGCCCCGGGAAGCGCTCGGGGTAGCCGAGGGCGTACTGGATCGGCCCGCGCATGTCCGGCGCGCTCATCTGGCAGATCACCGACCCGTCCACCATCTCCACCATGGAATGAACGGTGCTCTGCGGATGCAGGACGACATCCAGCCGGTCGCCGGGCAGGTCGAACAGCCAGTGCGCTTCGATCACCTCGAGCCCCTTGTTCATGAGCGTGGCGCTATCGACGCTGATCTTCTTCCCCATATCCCAGACCGGGTGCCGCACCGCCTCCTCGGGGGTCACGAAGGCCAGCTTCTCGAGAGGCAGGTTGCGGAACGGCCCGCCCGAAGCGGTCAGGATCACGCGCCGCACCTCGCTCATCGCCGCGCCGCGCAGGCACTGGTGGACGGCGGAGTGCTCGCTGTCGACGGGGACCATGCGCCCTCCCGACTCGTCGGCGGCCCGGCGCATCAGGAGGCCGGCCATCACCAGGCTCTCCTTGTTGGCGAGCGCCACGGTCTTCCCCGCCTCCAGCGCGCGGTAGGAGGGGGCCAAGCCGGCCGCTCCCGCGACCGCCGCGAGGACGACGTCGGCGTCGGTGTGCGCCGCGGCGGCCAGGAGCCCTTCCGCCCCCGCCACGACCTCGGCGCGCGCCTCCCGCGCCGCCGCGAGCAGATCGGCGCGGCGCCGTTCGTCGCCGATCGCCACGAGGCGGGGGCGGTGCTCGAGCACCTGGCGGGCCAGCAGGTCGGCGTTGCGGCCGCCCGCCAGCGCCACCACCTCGAAGCGATCCGGAAAGCGGGCGATGAGGTCGAGGGCCTGCACCCCGACGGAGCCGGTCGATCCGAGGATGGCCACGCCTCGCCGGCCATCCCGCCGCATTAGCGGGCCCTCATGGCGAAGAGGTAATAGTAATAGAGGACGGGCGCGGCGTACAGGAGGGAATCGACCCGGTCGAGGATCCCGCCATGCCCGGGGACGATGGCGGCGCTGTCCTTCATCCCCGCCCCGCGCTTCAGCATCGACTCGACCAGGTCCCCCAGGATCCCGATCACCCCCAGCGCGACGCCCAGGACGACGCAGTCGACCACCTCGAGCCGGTTCATGAACCAGGCGCGCGCCACGAAGGCCGCGCCGAGCGCCCCCAGGACGCCGGCCACCGCCCCCTCCACCGTCTTCAGCGGGCTCACCTGCGGCGCCAGCGGCCGGCGCCCCAGGCTGGAGCCGACGTAGTAGGCGGCCATGTCGCTCCCCCAGACGATGAAGAAAAGCAGGAACACCAGGTCGCTGCCCATCTCCGCCCCCTGCGGCGCCTCGCTGACGATCCTGAGCCGGACCAGATAGCCGAACAGGACGCCGGTGAACACGGCGATGAAGAAACTGGTCCCGATGTCGCCGAACGCCTTCCCCCAGTCGCCGCCGCGGCGCAGCGAGAGCAGCGGCAGGACGATCAGCCCCAGGGCCAGCCCGTACTCCAGGTGGAACCGGGGATCGACGAACGAGACCATGACCAGCAGCGCCACCGCCGCGCCGGGCCAGCGATGGCAGCGGTGGCCCCCCGCCTCCGCCAGGCGGTACAGCTCGCCCAGGGCGAGCAGCGCCGCCACGGCCATGAGCGCCTCGTACAGGGCGGGGCCGAACTTCTTGACGATGATCCAGAAGATGGGAAGAAAGACGACCGCCGAAAGGATGCGCTTCATGAAGGCCCCGGCGGCGCGCTCAGGCGGTGACCTTGCGACGCGGCAGGCCGACCGGCTCCGGCTCGGATCCGACCCTGCCATAGCGGCGATCGCGCTTCTGGTAGTCGACGATCGCCTGCAGCAGCTCCCGCTTGCGGAAATCGGGCCACAGCGTGTCGGTCACCCAGATCTCCGCGTAGGCGATCTGCCAGAGGAGGAAGTTGCTGATGCGCAGCTCTCCCGAGGTGCGGATCAGGAGGTCGGGATCCGGCTGCCCGGCGGTGTAGAGGTAGCGCGCGAAGGTGGCTTCGTCCAGGGGCCGCGGCGCCCCCTGACGGGCGCGGTCGTCGAGGATCCTGTTGCAGGCGTCCACGATCTCCGCGCGGCCGCCGTACGAGAGGGCGATGTTGAAGAGCAGGCCCGAGTTCCCCCGGGTGGCCTCCATCCCCTCGGTCAGCTCGCGGCGGATCGCCGGGCTCAGCTCCTCCATCCGGCCGATCACCTTGAAGGCGATGTTGTTGGCCTGCAGGGTGTCCAGCTCCTTCTTCAGATATTCCCGCAGGAGGCCCATCAGCGTGTTGACCTCCATGCGGGGCCGGTTCCAGTTTTCGAGCGAGAACGCGTAGAGGGTCAATACTTGAAGTCCGAGCCGCGCCGAGATCTCCACCACGTCCCGGACCGCGATGATGCCCGCGCGGTGCCCGGCGACCCTGGGGAGATCGCGCATCCGCGCCCAGCGCCCGTTGCCATCCATGATGATCGCGATGTGCCGGGGCAGGCGCTTGAAGTCGATCTGGGAGAGCAGATTCTCCTCGGGCGAGCCCTTGGCGATGAGTCCTTCGAGGTCCCTGGCCGGGTGCGGCATGGCGGGAAGGTCGCTCCCATGCGCGACGAACGCGAATCGTATCACAGGCTTCGCGGCAGGGGCAAGGACGGCCGGGCCCGAGACATCCCCGGCTTCTGGGGGCAGCGCCTCCGCCTCGCGGGGCACGCGGTCGCCGCGGCCGGATCGGCACAGACCGCCGACGGCCGCGTCGCCGCTCTGCTCTCCCGCGCCCGGCCGCGGCACACCCCGCGGCCACGGGCGCGCTGCGAGAAGGCCCCGCGAGCCAGAGGACGCTGCCCCCCGCACCCGCGCCTCCTTCAGCCACCTGGGCACGGCGGGCTCACAGCCGTGGAGTCGTCAAGGCCGTGAGCGGGTGACGCCGGTC
>JACQNT010000062.1 GCA_016202915.1 Acidobacteriota bacterium | reverse complement strand
GGGACAGGCTGCTCAAAGTGTTCGCCTGGTACGACAACGAGCGGGGATACGTGCAGCGTCTCGGCGATCTCGCGCGCCACATGGAGCGGCGCGGGATGGGCGGGCAGGCCTGAAGGGGGCAGGAATGGGTCGAAAGATCTCGGTGCGGGACCTTGACGTCCGCGGCAGGCGCGTGTTCGTCCGCGTCGACTTCAACGTGCCGCTCCTGCGCGGCGGCGTGGCCGACGACACCCGCCTGCGCGCCTCTCTCCCCACGCTCCGGCTCATCCTCGAGCGGGGCGGGCGGCCGGTGGTGGCCTCCCACCTCGGTCGTCCCAAGGGCCGCCCGGTCCCCGAGATGAGTCTCGAGCCGGTCGCCGACCGGCTGGGCAGGCTCCTGGGCTCGCGCGTGCGCCTGGCGCCGGACTGCATCGGGCCGGCGGCGGAGGGCCCGGCGCGCGACCTCGCGCCGGGCGAGACGCTCCTCCTCGAGAACCTGCGCTTCCATCCCGAGGAGGAGAAGAACGATCCGGCCTTCGCCCGGGGGCTCGCCGACCTGACCGACCTCTACGTCAACGACGCCTTCGGCAGCGCCCACCGGGCTCACGCCTCGGTGGTTGGCGTGCCGCGGCTTCTGCCGCCGGCCGCCGCCGGTCTTCTGATGGAGGCCGAGATCGAGGCGCT
The DNA here is from genome assembly GCA_016202915.1 of Acidobacteriota bacterium. Lineage (GTDB taxonomy): Bacteria > Acidobacteriota > Polarisedimenticolia > Gp22-AA2 > Gp22-AA2 > JACQNT01. The sequence goes on along the minus strand of JACQNT010000062.1, from coordinate 1,574 downwards.
CGGCCGCCTGCGCGACCGGCCGGAGAAGCCGTACGTCGCCATCCTGGGCGGGGCCAAGGTCTCCGACAAGATCGATCTCGTCCTCAACCTGATCACGAAGGTGGATGTCCTGCTGATCGGCGGGGCGATGGCCCACACCTTCCTCGGCGCGCGCGGCGTCCCGGTCGGAGCGTCGCGCGTGGAAGAGGACCGCTTCGAGCCCGTGCGGGCGATCGTCACCCGCGCCATGGACTCGGGCGTGCGCCTCCACCTGCCGATCGACCACGTCGTGGCCGCCTCCCCGGATCCCGGCGAAACGCCGCGGACGACGGCGGGCCCGATGATCGACGCGGGACTCGTCGGCCTCGACGTCGGGCCGCGGACGCGCGAGGCGTACGCGGCGGAGATCCGGACCGCCCGCACCATCTTCTGGAACGGTCCGCTCGGCCTCTGCGAGCTCCCTCCCTACGACGAGGGGACGCGCTTCCTGGCCCGCGCCATCGCCTCCACCTCCGCCTTCAGCGTGGTCGGCGGCGGCGACTCGATCGCCGCCGTGAACCGGCTCGGGATCGGCCCGCATTTCAAGCACCTGTCCACGGGCGGCGGCGCCGCGCTGGAATTCCTGGCCGGGGTCGACCTGCCCGGCCTCCAGGCGCTGGCGGACGCCCCCGGCGGGCTGGTGCTGCGCGATACGGAAAAGCGTCAATGACGGTCGAGGCCCGGCCTCTCGTCCTCGGCAACTGGAAGATGAACCTCACCGCGCGCGAGGCGGTCGCCTATCTGCGCGACCTCCTGCCGCGCGTCTCGGGCTACGCCGACCGGGAGGTCGCCGTGGCGCCTCCCTTCACCGCCCTCCCCGCCGTCGCCCCGCTCCTGAAGGAGAGCCCGGTCGGCCTGGCGGCGCAGGACCTCTTCTGGGAGAGCGAGGGGGCCTACACGGGCGAGATCTCGCCGCTGATGCTCCAGGACCTGGGGGTGACCTACGTCCTGGTCGGCCATTCCGAGCGCCGGCGGCACCTCGGGGAGACGGACAGGATGGTCAATCAGAAGGTCCTGGCCGCCCTGCGCTCCGGTTTGAGGCCGGTGGTCTGCGTGGGCGAGCAGGAGGCGGCGCGGGCCTCCGGCCGCGCCCGCTCGGTGGTCCGGTCGCAGCTCCTGCGGGCCCTCTCCGAAGTCCCGCGCGGCGAGGCCTCCAGCCTGGCGATCGCCTACGAGCCGGTCTGGGCGATCGGCACCGGACGGGCCGCGACCCCCGCCGACGTTTCCGAGATGCACGCCTGCATCCGCTCGGAGCTGCAACGGGTCTACGGGGAGGCCGGCGGCGCCGTGCGCATCCTGTACGGCGGCAGCGTCAGCGGCGGGAACATCGACGCCTTCATGGAGTCCCCCGGCGTCGAGGGGGTGCTGGTCGGCGGCGCTTCGATCCGCCTGGACGATTTCGCCCGCATCGTCGGCTTCCGGCGGCCCGCCTGAGCGCCCGTGGCTGAGATATCCCCACTTTCTGGCGGCGGCCGTGCCCGAGTGGCTCAGGAAGGCACGGGTGCGGGGGGCAGCGCCTCCGGCTCGAGGGGCCCTCTCGCAGCGCGCCCGTGGCC
>JACQNT010000065.1 GCA_016202915.1 Acidobacteriota bacterium | reverse complement strand
GATCGGCAGCGGGACCGTCCTGATCAGCATCGACGGGCTGTCGACGCGCTCCATGGGCGTCTGGCGGGCAACGCAGGCGCTGCGCGGGAAACCGGGGACGAAGGTGACGGCGACGATCAGCGCTCCGCCGGAGGCCGGGCTGCGCAGGACGGTCACCCTGGTGCGGACCCTCCTGCAGCCGGCCGTGCCCGTCGCCACGCTGGACGGACCCGACCTCGGCGTGGCCAGGGTCGCGGTGGTCCAGGAGGGTGACGCGCGCCGCCTCGAGCAGGCGATCGCCGCGCTCAAGCGGCGCGGCGCCGCGCGCCTGCTCCTGGACCTGCGAGGCTGCTCCTCGGCCTCCCTGGCGGAGGCGATCGGCATGGCCAGCCTGTTCATCCGCGACGGGACGATCGTCAGCGTCACCGACCGGTACGAGGGCGACAAGGCGTACCGCGCCGACGGGCGCCGGCTCGCCTGGGAGCGGCCCCTGGTGGTGCTTGTGGACGAGGGAACGGCCGGCGTCTGCGAGGTCCTGGCCGCCGCGCTCCACGATGCCCTCGACGTCCCGGTCCTGGGGGAGAGGACCTGGGGCCACGGCTCGATTCACAGGCTGATCCCCATGCAGCATGGCGACGGCGTTTCCCTGGCCGTGGGGACCTACCTCTCGCCCTCGGGTAAGGAGTGGAACGGCAAGGGAATCCAGCCCGATCTTCCCGTCGAGGGCGAGCCCTCCGACCCGGGTGATCCGCAGCGGCAGAAGGCGATCGACTACCTGCGCGGCATCTCCCTGTCCGACCACCGCAAGGCGGCCTGAGAACCATCCAAAGTCCCTCACTCTGTGGACGTTGGGACGCCCGCGTCCTATATTGGGTCCGTATCCGTGTCCTTCCCCGGAAGGCGCGCACGGAGGGGCTGCCATGGCGACCGGCCACGCCGGATCGGCGCCGGCGGCCGGCCCGCGAGCCGGCGCCGGGGTCGGGAAACCCGGCTGATGGGACTGCCAGCCACAATCGGACGCTACGAGATCCTCGAGGAGATCGGGCGGGGCTCGATGGGGGTCGTGTACAAGGCGCGCGACCCGCGGATCGGGCGGATCGTCGCTTTGAAGACCATCGCCTTCTCGTTCCCGCTCGGGCCGGGTGAGGAGGAGGAGTTCCTGCAGCGCTTCTACCACGAGGCCCAGGTGGCGGGCCGGCTCAACCATCCGAACATCGTGACGATCCACGACGTGGGCGAGAAGAGCGCCGAGGGGGAAGCCTACATCGCCATGGAGTACGTCACCGGGACCAACCTCCACGATCTTCTGGCCGAGGGCGGGCGGCTGCCCCTGCCGCAGATCGCGGAGGTGGTGGAGAAGCTGGCGCAGGGACTCGATCATGCGCACCAGACCGGCGTCGTCCACCGGGTCATCAAGCCGGCCCACATCGTCCTGGCGGAGGGGGGCCAGGTGAAGATCCTCGACTTCGGCATCGCCCGCCTGGCGGCCGGGGGACTGACGCGCCCGGGGAAGTTCTTCGGCACCCCCAACTACATGGCGCCCGAGCAGGTGATCGGCAGCGATGTGGACGGGCGCGCCGACCAGTTCTCCCTGGGGGTGATCCTGTACCAGATCCTGACGGGTGAGAAGCCGTTCGCAGGGGAGAGCGTGACCGCCATCTCGTACCAGGTCGTCAACGTCGATCCCCCCCCTCCCTCCAGGCTCAACCCCGCCCTGCGGCCGTCGTTCGACAGGATCATCAGGAAGGCGCTCGCCAAGGGCCCCTCGGACCGCTACGGCCGCTGCCAGGATCTCGCCGACGATCTCAAGCAGGCGATCGCCGAATGGAAGGAGGGATCCGAGCAGGCCACCCCCCCGACGCTGGTGCCGGGGACCGAGGGCAGGGCGAACGCGCCCGATCTCGGCGCCGAGGGAGGAGTGCGTGGGATCACGTTCCTGGCGCCGCGCTGGTCGCAGATCCTGTCGCGCGGCGGCTCGCCGCTGGGCCTCGGCTGGATCGTCTTCCTGATCTGCCTGGTCCTGCTCGCCTCCGCGCCATTCGTCCTGTACCGCTCTCCCGCCGGACGCGGCGGCGACTCTCGACCGGTCGGCCTGCTGACCGCCCCCTGGGGAATGCCGACGGAGCCGGCGGCGGTGGCGCCCGCCGCGGCGGCCGAGCCGGCCCTTCTCCGCTTGAGTTTCGTGCACCGCTTCACGTCCGGCCGCGTGGTCGTGCGGATCGACGGTGAACCGGTGCTCGACCAGCCGCTGCGGGGGCGGGGTGGGAAGACCCGCTGGAGCCACGAGGTCGCCGTGGCGACCGGCCGCCACAGGGTGGAGGTCAGGGTGGTCAGCGGCAACGCGGATTACGACGACATCGACGGGATCGAGGCGGAGTTCCGGCCCAGGGAGGTCAAGGACCTGCGCCTCGGCTTCAGCGGCCTCTCCCGGCGGCTGAAGCTGCGTTTCGACGAACCCGACGAAGAGGGCGAGCGATGATCCCCGTCCAACGATCTCGCGCCGCGGCCCTCCTGGCGGTGCTGGCCTGCTGCGCATCGACGTCGCTCGCCGCCCCCGAGGCCGGCGACGCCCGGGCCCCGAAGCGCGAGGCGTACTACCTCTACTCGCTGGCGCAGCAGTCGCTGCTGGAGCGCGACTACAGGACGGCGCTGGAGCATCTGGAGGAGGCGGCCGCACGGGACGCGTCCCCCGCCCTGCTCCTGGAACTGGCGCGGCTGCGTTTCTCCCTCAACGATCTGGACGGCGCCGCGGCCCTGGCGCAGCGGATCCGGGCGACCGCCGACGGCGCCGAGCCCCGCAGGCTGCTCGGCGACATCTACCTCAGCCGGGCGCGGGAGGGGACCGATCCCGAGGCCAACATCGCCCGCGCCGTGGACGAGTACAGGGCGGCCCTTGCCGCCGCGCCGGAGGACGAAGAGCCCCGCCGTTCGCTGGCGGAGATCCAGTATCACCTGGGGCGCTTCGACGAGGTCCGCGAGTTGCTGGAGGAGTCCTGGCTGGACAGGTCCCTGCGCCCGGCGCTGGCGCTCCTCCTGGGCAAGGCGCTGGTGCGCACCGGGAGGTACGCCAGGGCCGAGGAGGTCCTCGCCGACGTGGCGGCCCGGTCGCCGGGGAACCTTGAAGTGGGCGACGCCCTGGCGGCGCTCTTCGAGCACCAGAAGAAGTACGACGAGGCGATCGCCGTCTACGAGGGGCTGTCGCGGTCGGGAGGATCGGAGGCGCCGTACCTGAAGGATCGCATCGGATCGCTGCATTTCCAGGCGGGGCGCTACCGTGAGGCGATCCGCGAGCTGGAGGAGGGACTGGCGATCGATCCCGAGGATCCGCGGGGTCTCCTGACGCTGGCCCAGGCCTACGAAGCGACTGGCGGGACGGAGCTGGCCCTGGCGCGCTACGACGATCTCCTCCGCCTGGATGCCGCGAACCTGGAGGCCCGCTTCCACCGAGCGCGGCTGCTACAGAAGGAGCGGGGGAGCGAGGAGGCCCTGCGCGCCTACCGGGAGATCCCCGATCGGGCCGCGGCGCGGGGGGCGCTCCCCGAGCGCGAGGCGATCGTCCTGGCCCTCGCCCACGCCCAGATCGGGATCATCGAGATGGCGTCGCGCAACTACGGCGCGGCGGCTGCGGCCCTGGCTCAGGCGGTCGACGCGCTCGAGGATCCGGACTCCGACCTGTTCGTCCTCCTGGCCCGCGCCCACCTCGGGTACGGGAAGGTGGAGGAGGCGCGCAAGGTCATCGAGGAGGCGGCGCTCCGCCACCCCGGGGACCTCGAGGTGGCGGTGTTCTGGGGCGAGATCCTCATCGCCGAGGGCGACCTGGGGCGGGCCAGGGAGTTTTACGGGACGCTCCTGCGGGAGAGGGGCCGGACGGCCGAGGCCTACGCGCGCGTCTCCGAAGCCCTGCTGCGCTCCAGGCGCTTCGAGGCGGCCGAGGAATTCCTGAGCGAGGGGACGCGCCACCATCCCGCCGACGACGGCCTGGTGTTCGCCCGGGGCGCGGTCATGGAGCGCCTGGGCCGGCTGAAGGAGGCGGAGCGGCTGCTCGGCAGGGCGATCCGCCTGAACCCGAAGAACGCCATGGCGCTCAACTACCTGGGCTACATGCTGGCCGAGCGGGGGGCGCGACTGCGCGATTCGATCGCCTACGTCGAGCGCGCCCTGGAGCTCGACCCGAAGAACCCCGCCTACCTCGACAGCCTGGGCTGGGCGCAGTTCAGGATGTCGCTCTTCGGCCCGGCGGAGCAGAACCTGCGCGATGCCGTCCGCTACGACCAGGCGGACCCGACCATCCGCGAGCATCTCGGGGATCTCCTGAAGGAGACCGGGCGGGCGGAGGAGGCGGTGCGGGAATGGGAGTCGGCCCTGGCCCGCGGTCACGAGGATCCGGAGCGCGTGCGGAAAAAGATCGCCGGGGCGCAGGCGGCCCCGAGGGAGCCCAGGTGAGGCCCCCGCGCCCGGGCCCTCCCGGGCGGGCGCTCCTCCCGGCGTGGGTCCTGGCTCTCCTCCTGCCTGCCTGCGCGACCACCGCGCCGGTTCCCCCTTCGGCGGCGCCGCGGGCCACCGCGCCCGGATACCGGGCCCTGTTCCGCGCCGAGGCGGAGGGCCCCGGCGGCAAGCAACGTTTCCGGATGGCGGTCGCGCTCCTGCCTCCTGACCGCCTGCGGCTCGAGCTCCTGGGGCCCGTGGGCACCCCCAGGGCGGTCCTCTGCATGGCCGGTGCCAGGGCGCTCGTCTTTCTGCCGGCCGAGCGCGCCTACGACAGGGGTGAGGCGGGCCCGGGGAAGCCGGGCAGCATCTTCGGCCTGCCGCTGGACGCGGCGCATCTGATCGCCCTCCTGACCGGCCGGCCGATGTGCGCCGCGGAGGCGGCGGGGCATCTGGTGAAGACCAGGGCGGCGGCCGCCCTGGGCCGCACGGTCGCCTGGTATGAGGTGACCTGCCCGCCGGGCGAGATCCGCTACCGGGCGCGCGCTCAGGATCGGGGCGGCGTCCTGAGG
>JACQNT010000064.1 GCA_016202915.1 Acidobacteriota bacterium | reverse complement strand
CCGGCCCGGAGCACCCGTCGAAGTGCGGATGTTCGAGGAGGGCGAGAAGGGCGGGCCGCGCATCGTGGCGGTGCCGGAAGAGTTGGTCGCGAGGATCTGGAGCGATTTCCAGCCCTGAGGCCCCGCGTGGCGGCGCTCAATGCTCGGAGAAGATCTCCTCGATCCGCGACTTGAAGAGCCGCGCGGCGAGCTCGGCCTGCGACCAGTCCCGCTCGGCGCGGAGGACCTTGAGGCGGTTTTTCATGGCGCCTCCCTCAGCGGTACCGCTCGATCGCGACCACCAGGCTGATGACCCAGCAGCCCACCATCGCCGGCGGGAGCCAGAGAACGGGGGGCGTCAGAAGATCCGCCATCCTGAGAAAACCACAGGTGGTGACGAGCAGGATACTGCCCAGGAAGGCGAAGGCCATCGCCTCCGTGTGCATCTTCCGCTCCAGCTCATCCATCCGGCGCAGGCTGCGCATCGCCAGCACCATGACGCCAAACAGGGCGACGATCGTCAGCACCGCAAGCCAGCGGATGCCGGGATCTTCGGGACGGTCGGCGATGAACCGGCTGAGGAGCTGGGTCGTGACGAGAAAGACGGCGCTGGCGCCCAGAGATGCCGCGGCGAATTTGGAAAGACACTTTTTTCCGTTTGAGATCCAGGGAGGACACGGGAACCTCCATGTCAAGCATGCTTGATATACAGGAGATCTTCGAGCCGCAGGCGAGTGGCTTTCTTGTCTTCTGGGGGTGGGGCTCCGCGTGGCCGTCCAGCTCCCGGCGGAACAGTCCTACACCGCGACCCCTGACTTTGTTCCTGCCGCGGTCATCTGCTTCGCGCCCCACCTGCACATGGCGTCCACGACCGGCTTCAGGCTCCGGCCCATGGGGGTCAGGGAGTATTCGACGCGCGGCGGCACCTGGGGGTAGACGCGCCGGTGCACGACGCCGTCCTGCTCCAGCTCGCGCAACTGCTGGGTCAGCACCTTCTGCGTGATGCCGTGCGTCCCGCGGCGCAGCTCGGAGAACCGGCGGGTCCCCTGGAACAGCTGCCACAGGATCAGCGTCTTCCAGCGCCCGCCGATCAGTTTGAGGGTGATCTCCGCCGGGCACCTCGTCTCGCGCCTCTGCATCGGCCTCGGCTCGGTCACTTTCCGGTAACCAGGTCACCTGGCAGTGCGTACTTCACGGCCTCGCCCCTGCGTGCTATATCGTAACCCTCACGCACCGTCGATGGAAGGGCCGAGGAAGGAGGGACCAGGCGATGGGCATCGAGGTGGCACCGGTACTCGACGACTGCCGGTTGCTCGACGAGTATTCTCGTGCTGTCATCCGGGCCGTAGAGCAGGTCAGCCCATCGGTCGTCAACCTCGACGTCTACAAGCGGGCGCGCCCGCGCGGAGCGAACGGGAGCCGCGAGATCCGCGCCGGCACCGGATCGGGGTTCCTGTTCACGCCGGACGGGTTCATCCTGACCAACAGCCACGTGGTCAGTGGCGCCGGCCGCGTCGAGGCGACGCTGGTCGACGGGCGCCGGCTCGAAGCGCGGGTCGTGGGCGACGATCCCGAAACCGACCTGGCCGTGGTGCGGGTGCACGCCCCGGGACTTCCGGCCGCCCCCCTCGGCGAATCGCGCTCCGTGCATCCGGGACAGGTGGTCATCGCCATCGGCAACCCGTACGGTTTCCAGTGCACGGTGACGACCGGCGTGGTCAGCGCCCTCGGGCGATCGCTGCGGGCCCGCTCGGGGCGCCTGATCGACGACGTCATCCAGACGGACGCCGCGCTCAACCCCGGCAATTCGGGCGGGCCGCTGCTCGACTCGGCGGGGTACGTCATCGGCGTCAACACGGCCGCGATCCTGCCCGGGCAGGGGATCTCCTTCGCCATTGCCATCGACATGGCGAAGTTCGTCGCCGGCCGGCTGCTCAGGGACGGGCGGATTTCCCGGGCCTACATCGGCGTGGCCGGGCAGAACGTGCCGTTGCACCGCCGGCTCGTGCGCCATCACGCCCTGTCGCACGACAGCGCCATTCTCATCGCGGCGGTCGAGGACGGCAGCCCCGCGCAGCGCGCCGGGCTGACGGAAGGCAACCTGATCATCGCGTTCGACGGGCAGCCGGTCGCCGGGATCGACGATCTGCACCGGATTCTGACCGATGCCCGGGTCGGCGCGCCGTCACAGGTCACGATCCTGCGCGGCACCGAGAAGATCCATCTCTCCGTGACCCCGGCGGAGGCGCCGCGCGGCTGACGGCGGGACACCCGGAGCGGCGGCCGGATCATGCGCCCGGAGAGTTGCACTGCGCCTTCCTCATGGCGCCACCTTAACCCGGCAGGTTTCGATCCGGACTGCGAGCGGCTCGCCGGCGAGCCCGCGGACGGACGCGCGCTCGAGCACGAGATCCGAATTCCCTGGATGCAGCGACTCGAATTCAAGCCGGATCAAAGTGCCCGATCCGGTGAAGGTCCCCGACGATCCGATGAGCGACACTCCGACGGCCAGGTCATCTGGGCGCCGCGGGTTGACGGAGGCCAGGAGAATCGGCCGGACCGTGCTTCCCAGAAAGGCGGGGCCTTTCATGGCGCCCGCGAATTCCAGTACCTCGCGGTCGAAGCGGACGTGGAACGGCACGCTGGTGATCTCCCGGCCTCCGGTCAACTCAACTTCGACCCACAGGCGATCTCCCGGAGAAAGCTGCGGGCGCGACGGCATCAGGCTCAACCGGAGCGCAGGGGCGTGCGGGGAGCCATCCCGCCGTTCGACGACGGAGGGGCGATCGTGGAGAGTGCCGTCAGGCCCGCGCGGCTCGAGCGGCCCGGCGATCGGCGACGTCGGAGCCCGAGGCGAGATCGCGGGATCGAGTCCGTCCCATATCAGGATCGGCGCAGGTGGCCCGCCCGTGTGGCGTGCTCCAGACTCCCCGCGAACGGCCGGACTCACGGACGATTTCCGGGGCCCCGCCAGCAGTTCCCCTCCGGCGACGAACGCCCTGCCGGCCGGTGCGTGGCGGAGGGGGGAATCCTCCCCTCGGGGATCGGCCTTCGCCGGCTCCGCGCGGATGACAGGGGGTCGGCCCGTGGGCAGGGAGGCCCTGGCGGTCGCCACCTGATCGGCAAGGCGGCGTTCCAGTGGGGCGGCGGATCGGATCGGCGCGGCCTCCGCCTGGCGCGGCATGGTGGCCCCGGTCGAGCCCGGATGTCCGCCTGGGTCGCGGCCACTGCCGAGGAAGAGCGGCGCCCGGAGCCTGGTCACCGCCAGCGCGACGGCGACCACCAGGAGCGCGCCCGCCCCCTTCCAGCCGCCGAGTCTTGCCATCAGGGCACCGTCACGAGACCACCGTGTCCGGGACCAAAGGAGGCGGGTCGGGCGTTGCCATTCTCGTCGAAAATCGCTTCGCTCACCGGACTGGTCGGGGACGAATCGAAATCGATGACCCCCGCGCCGCTGGCGAGCCTCATGAACCGGAAGCGGATCAGCTCCTCTCTCCCGACCGCGTCCACGCTCGGATCGGGCTGCAGCCGGGACAGCGTGACCTGAAGCCGGGAGCCCGTCTCGTTTACCAGCACCACCGGAGGATTGAGGGGGGCGCCCTTCAGGAGCAGCGGACCCATGACGTAGCCGTCGTACCGGATCAGCGTCGAGGGGAACTCGAGGTCGAACCCGACCGTCCAGATCCCCGTGAGATCCGCCACCATCACGCTGACCTCCACCGTCGAGCACGATGCCGCCGCCCTCTCCAGGAAGACGTCGCCGGCTGCGGCTGTGAACATGGCGTTCCGGAAATCGAGCTCGAGGCAGGGGGGAGGTCTCCGGCGATCGTCCCCCCTGCACGCTCCCGCCAGCAACAGAACCACCGCACAGGCGACGGCGCGACCCATCGCGTGTCGAAGCCGCTGTCCATCCAGGTTGTGCAGCATGATGCCCTCCCCTCGTCGCCGGCGCGGGTCCGGTCGACCTCAGGGACAGACTGCAAGGCTCTGGCCGAAGTACTCGGCCAGGATCGCCAGGTCGAGCGGCCCGACGAAGTCATCGCCGTCGAGATCCGCCTCCGCGCGGAACGCGGGTTCGGACAAGGCCGTGTTCCAGGCGCGCGCCAGAAGGTTGAGATCCGCCCCATCAATCCGGCAGTCGCGGCTGATGTCGGGCGTCTTGACCACGGCGAGCGCGGCCGGCTTGCTTCCGGAGAGTCCGTCCGGATTGGTGACCGTGACGGTCCTCGGCCCGAGGCCCGCGGTGCCCTGCACGGTAACGGGAACCGTCTGTCTTCCCGTGCCCGCCCAGGTCGCGGGGCCCGCGGAGATTTCCGGACCGAGGTCCACCGCGGCCTCGGGCTGGAAGTTCGCGCCTTCGACGCTGATCACCCAGCTCCCCGCCTGCGGGACGTAGATCGAGCTCGTGCCCGTCTCGACGACCGACACGACGATCGGCGCCGCGGCGGTCAGGACCGCGGTCACCGCCTGGGACCCGGTGGTCGCCGCCGCCTCATTGCTGTCGATGACGCTGATGCCGTTGACGATCATCCCGGTGTCGGGCGGGGACGCCGACACGCGAACCGTCATCTGCACCGAATCGGACGATCCGGCGGGGAGCGCCCCGACTTCCCACGTGACGACGCCGCCGGAATGGACGCCGCCCGCGGTGGCCCAAACGAAGCTCGTGTCGGAGGGGACCCGGTCGCGGATCACGACTCCCGTCAGATCCGTCGCGCCAGGGTTGGAGTAGCTCAGCGTGTAGGTGACCAGCCCGCCCGCGGCGACCGGATCGGGCGCGCCGGTGACGACGAGCGCCGGCGGGGTCGCCCCGGCAGGCCTGTCGAGCAGGAGCCGGGCGGGGACCTTGACGATGAAGGCGTCCAGCCGGTCGCCGCCGGCGTTGCTGGTCCAGATGAAGTACTGCCCCGTGACGTCCAGGTTCCCCTTGGGCATCTTCCCGTAGTCGTCGCTCCCCCCTGCGGCGTCGAGGTCGGTCATCACGGGAGCGACGATCAGCACGTCGAGCGATCCGTCGAGACGGAAGCAGATGATCTCGTTCGCCCAGACGGCGGCGGCGCGCGAGGCGCCGCTGCCGCACGCGTATTGCTGGTTCAAAGGCACCCCCGGACGCGCGTTCCCGTGTGCGATGTGGTTGGGCGCCGGCGCCGACCAGTCCGTGTTGTGCGAGACCAGGAGGCCCGTGAGGGGATCCCGGGAGAAGTCCCACAGGAGAACCGCGTTCGGCGAGAGGTTCCAATCGTCCGCGCCCACGACGTAGCCGTCCCCCAGGTCGGCGTGACCCACCGCCCCGGCCTGGTCCCAGACCAGCCTCTCGTTCCCGGTCAGAAGGTCGAAGACGCGCATTTCCAGGTCGTGCTCCTGGTCCACGTTTTCCAGGCTCACGAGCCAGCGGCCGCTCTTGTCGACGTGGCACTCGTTGAAGGTCCCGATTTTCGGGAAGAACTGGAACTGCTGCGTGTCCTCGTGGTAGACGACGCAGCCCAGAGACCGGAAGTCCGGCAGCGCGAGCAGGGTCGCGGAGTGGACCCTGTCGTCGTCGCTCGTGTGCGCCTGCCGGATGACCCGGTCCGGGCCGAACCGGGCCGTGACATCGAAGGCGGTCTGGAACTGCCGGCTCGTGACGTCGTAGCGCAGGAGCTGCGGGCCGTTGTCGAAGTAGATTGTGTCCGGCAGCGCGGCGCTCCAGTACCAGCCCTCCCCGCTGCGCCAGCTCAGCGGGGAGGCCGGGTCGAACAGGGGCCCGAGTTTGGAGACCTGATCGGTCGTCTTGTCGTACGCGAAGAGCGACGGGCCGGGTCCGCCGCGCGCCCGGTCCAGCCCGAGCAGGATCCACATCTCGTTCCTGCCGGCGTGATTGTTGATGTTGCGCCAGTAGGAGTAGCCGACGTAAGTCACGCAGTCCCCGCCGCCGCAGTCGCCGGCGTTCGTGAGGCGCGCGGCGGCCGTGCCGTAGGGCGGGGGGAACAGGAACGCTCCCCGTGAAGGGAGGAGCGTCAGGATCTCCAGGAGAGTGAGGCGGGGCCTGACGAGTCCGGTGCGGGCGGTCTCCAGGAACCCGCCGACGAAGGGTAGGAGGTCCGGGGCGGCGCCCGGCCTGCTCCAGCCACGTCCCGACAGGAGCGCGAGGCCGGCGACGAGGATCAGGCTCAAGGCGGCGCACCGCCGGCGGACTCGAGCGGGCAGACCCCTGCTCTGGAGCACGTCGCGATGTCCATGCCCCTGAACCTGGCCGGTCCCCCGTTCGAATGGTCGGATGGTCCCTCCCGCGCCGACGCGACCGTCAGGGCCGGGCGCCGGCGCTCATGGCAGCACGTCGAAGGCATCCAGGACGATCGGCGATTCTTCCTTCGTCGGCCTGCCCCGGCCGGACCAGGAAGGCCGCCAGGCCCAGAGACAGGGACGTGATCCGCGGCCAGGAGACTCTGTGTCGCATGTTCGTCCTCTCCTTTGTGCGGATCCTCGATGGCCACTCCCGGAGCGATGGAGCCTCCGGCGAAAGCCGGAAGCGTATGAGCATCGACACATCGGCGCCATGCGGGGTAACCCCTCACGCTGGACGGGAAGAGTCCCGACCCGGACTCCGTCGTATTCCTGCAGGGATCCACCGGTGGCGGGAGGGAGCGCGCGGCGGCCTCGGAGCGGCGGCTTGCGCCGGTCCGTTCCGGGATCCCTGACGCCCCGTACTGATTTATCCATTTCCTGGTTGCGGTTTTCACCTTATGGATTCGCGCCTCGAATGGACCCATGCTCGGGCGGACCGGGAATCAGGATCAGGAGATCAGGAGATGAAGATGAGGACAGGAAGGGGCGAGCCGTTTTTCTTCTCTACAGCTCTGATGGCGATCCTCGGCTCATTCTGGATTGGACCGCACCGGGCCGAGGCGCAGATCCTTCCGCCCCTGCCGGGCGACCTCGTCGTGACCATCACGTCCCCGGAGCAGGGAGCGACCGTCGCAGGGACGGTCACGGTCAGCGCGAGCGTGAGCCCCCTGGGCGTCCTGGTCGGGGGCGTTCAGTTCGAGGTGGACGGCGCGAATCTCGGGGCGGAGGACACTACGGCTCCGTACTCGATCCCCTGGAACACGACCGGCAAGAGCAACGGGTCGCACACTCTCACGGCCGTCGCCCGCGACGCGCTGGGTCTCCAGTTTCAGTCCCAGCCGGTCACCGTGACCGTCTCCAACGCTCCGCCCCCCGACACCACCCCGCCGTCGGTCTCCATCACCTCCCCCGCCTCCGGGGCCACCGTCTCGGGGACGACCGCCGTCACCGCCTCCGCCTCCGACAACGTCGGTGTCGCCGGCGTCCAGTTCTTCGTCGACGGATCCGCCCTCGGTTCCGAGGACACCGCCGCGCCGTATTCGGCCTCGTGGGACACGACCACGGTCGCCAACGGCTCGCACTCCCTCACCGCGACGGCGCGTGACGCCGCCGGCAACTCCAGAACGTCCACAGCGGTGACGGTGACTGTGACACGAGGCGGACCGCCGTCCACCACGCGATTCGAGGAGAGCGCCGCGATCCTGACGCCCGGCGATGCCTGGTCGGCGACCAGCAGCGCCGGCTCGGGGGCGACCTTGAGCGGCGACCGGGGCGTGTTCTCCGCAACCTCGGGGGCCAGGGCGAGCTTCACCTTCAGCGGCACGGGAGTGAGCTGGATCGGCCTGCCGTGCGAGATCTGCGGCTTTTCCAACATCTTTCTGGATGGCGCTCTGGTCGGCACGGTGGACACCTTCGCCGCGACGCGGCCCGCCGCCTCCCGGGCGCTGTTCACCGCCGGTGGCCTCACGGCCACAAGCCATACGCTCGTGATCGAAGTGACCGGCACCCAGAACGCCTCCTCCGGGGGCGCCAACGTCGTGGTGGACGCCTTCGACGTGGAGGGCGCGACCGGCGGCGGGACGGGCCCGACGCGGGTCGAGGAGACCGATCCGTCGGTGACCTACGCGGGAACGTGGATTACCCAGTTCCGCCCCGACCTGAGCGGCGGCTCGGTCGTCGAGTCGGCGGAACCGGATGGCACCGCCAGCCTGACCTTCGATGGGACGGGAGTGGGCTGGATCGGTGTCAAGGGCCCGTGGGCCGGGATCGCGGAGGTGTACATCGACGGGACCCTGGCGGCGACGGTCGATACCTATGCCCCGACGGAGCAGGCGCAGGCCGTCATGTACACGGCCGTCGGTCTCCCGCCGGGGACTCACACGGTCAGGATCAGGGTCACGGGCACCTGGAGCTCGTCCAGCAGCTCGGCCTGGGTCGTCGTGGACGCCTTCGACGTGGAGTCGCCGTAATCGCCCGGGGCCATACCGCTCATGGAGGGACGCATGACCTGACGCGGCCCGTTTTCCTTGGAGGGGATATTTCCAGGAACCGGCTCGATCGATGAACTGATGAATTTCCTCACTGGAGGACAGCATGATCCGACGCATTCGACCGAAGACACCACGAATCCTTTCCTACGCGAGCCTCATTCTGCTGACGTGCGGTCTCCTGGGAACGACCTCCGCAGGGTCAGGGATGTCCGGGGGGCGCGCCGCGAGCGCTTTTGCAAATGCACCGTCTCTCGGAGTGGCGGCCGTCTTCCTGGCCGATACGGGCGAGATACTGACTTCGTCCACCGCGAACGGCGGCGAGGGCGCCGACTTGCTGGAGGCGGCCGTGCCCGGAATTCTGAGCGCGAAAGTCCTGACCGCAACGACGAGCGTGGATCCCGGCCTCGCCACCAGCTCGACCTCGGTCGCGGACGCCGTCGTCCTTCCTGGCCATCCGGCCGAGCTCACGGCGGCTTTCGTGCGGGCGCAGGCGGACGTTCTGGACGTGAAGGGACTGCAGAGGTGGAACGGCGTCACCGAGATTGACAATCTGAGGTTCGGCGGCCTGAGCATCGCCGTCACGGGCGCGCCGAACCAGAGGATCGACCTCCCGGGCGTGGCCTCGCTCATCATCAACGAGCAGATCACCTCCTCCCGGAGCGGACTGTCGGAGCTGACCGTCAACGCCCTCCATCTCGTTCTCGCGACGGGCGACCAGGTCGTACTCGCCAGCGCCCACAGCGTCCTGGACAGGCAGGCAAGCACGGCGCCGGCGGGACTGCGGGCGAACGAGCCTCGCCGGGGAGGCGGGCCGGCCGTGTACCGCGGCCGGAGCGCGCTCTCGAGGCCCAGGGCCCTGTTCGTCCACGAGCAGCCCGAATGCTTCGACTTCGTCACGGGCGGCGGGTGGTTCGAGCCGCGTTATGAGGGGGGGCCGCCGTCGCGCGTCAACTTCGGGTTCAACGCCGGGTACCGGACCGTCGGAGGCGAGCTCAAGGGCCACGTCAACGTGGTCGACCACAACGACGGAACCCACATCAAGGGCGTCAACGTCGACACCTACTTCAGGCTCGGCGATCCCCAGAGCCTCTGCCGGATGTTCGAGGGGGACGCGGAGATGAACGGAACCACCGGCCTCCGCTATCACGTGGAGGTGTGCGACTACGGCGAGCCCGGCCGCGACGATCGTTTCCGCATCATGGTGTTCGGCGCCGACGGGAGCGAGCTCTATTTCGCCGACGACAGCAGCTCGGCCAAGGTCTGCGATCCGGACGAGCCGAGGTGCGGGGACCTGGACGGCGGCAACATCCAGTTGCACAAGCCCTGCGACGCGCAGGGGGCGGCATCGAGCCGGACGAACGCCGGCTCAAGTCCGCAGGCGTGACACGCCCGGAATCCCGGGCGCGCCCCGGAGCCGTGGTTTCCCCTCGCGCCTTTTCAGGGATTCACCGATTGAGACACGCGGCGACTGGATGTAAGAACAGGGCGCGCGGACATGAGAATCCTCTGGGTCAAGACCGATTTCCTGCATCCGACCACGAAGGGTGGGCATATCCGTACCCT
>JACQNT010000066.1 GCA_016202915.1 Acidobacteriota bacterium | reverse complement strand
GCGCCGCTGGCGGCGCCCAAAGGCTTCCATGCGAGGCGCGTAGTATAGAGGGCGGTCGCATCTATTGTCAACTGAACAGAGCCACTTCCGGTTGCGGCGGCGGTCCCCGACGGCGTAGGATGCTGGCGCCTGTTCAGGGGAGCGTGCGTCCATGCTGATCGTCATGGAGAGGGGGGCGAGCGAGGAGCAGATCCGGACGGTCACGGAGAGGGTGCTCGCCCTCGGGCTGCGGCCGCACCCGATACCCGGCGCGGAGCGCATGGCGATCGGCATCACCGGAAACCACGGCCCCCTCGATCCGGCCGAGTTCGAAATCCTGCCCGGCGTCCAGCAGGCGATCCGCGTCACCAAGCCGTACAAGCTGGTCAGCCGGGAGGTGAAGGCCAATGACACCGTCGTGGAGGTGGGCCCGGTGCCGGTCGGCGGGAAGCGCCTGGTGGTGATCGCCGGTCCCTGCGCCGTCGAGTCGGAGGCCCAGACCCTCGCCATCGCGCGCCAGGTCGCGGAGGCGGGCGCCGATCTGTTCCGCGCCGGCGCCTTCAAGCCGCGCACCTCGCCTTACTCGTTCCAGGGCCTCGGCCTCCAGGGCCTCAAGATTCTGGAGCGCGTGCGCCGGGAGACCGGCCTGCCGATCGTCACGGAGGCAGTGGACGAGGAGTCGATGGAGATGGTCGAGGACCACGCCGACGCCGTGCAGATCGGGGCCAGGAACATGCAGAACTTCTCCCTCCTGAAGCGCGCCGGCAAATCGCGCCTCCCCGTGTTCCTCAAGCGGGGGATGTCGGCGACGCTCGACGAGTTCCTGATGGCGGCCGAGTACATCGTCTCGGAGGGGAATTACCGGGTCTTCCTGTGCGAGCGGGGCGTCCGCACCTTCGCCGATCACACCCGGAACACCCTGGATCTGGCCATCGTCCCCGCGGTCAAGCATCTCAGCCACCTGCCGATCCTGGTCGATCCGAGCCACGGCACCGGCCGGAGGGAGAAGGTGGTCCCGCTGGCGCGTGCCGCGGTCGCGGTCGGGGCGGACGGGATCATGGTGGAGGTCCACAACGACCCCGGAAAGGCCCTCTCCGACGGCCCCCAGTCGATCCTCCCGGGCCAGTTCGCGGACCTCATGCGGGACCTGCGCGCGCTGGCCGGCCTGGTGGGTCGCGAGCACGGCTGATCCGGGGGCCGGGCTACAGAAATGCAACGGGTCTTACCGTTTTGCCTCCGCCGACCGCCCCAGGCCCTGTCGCTCCGCCGGTCGTCACGCCTCTCCCGGCCCGCCAAGGGACGGATTCTTCTCACGTTAAGGGCATCGAGATCTCTGGACACGGGCCGGCGGGATCTGGTACGGCCCTTGCTCCGATCGGAGTGATTGGCCACGGCCCGCCGGGTGGAGCGTGGGAGCACGCCCTGGCGCCTCACGGAGGGCCGACGGAGGGGTGGAGATGATCAACCAGGACGAGGTCTTCGTCATCACCGAGGACGACATTCTCAGGCCGGCCGACAAGGGCAAGGGCAAGGCGGGCCCGCAGCGCAACATGCTCCTCCTGACCAAGGGGGCGAAAGGGGAGAAGGCCGGCGGCGCGGAGGAGACGGTGAGCGACAAGCCGGCACCCTCCCGGCCGCCCCGTGGCGGCGGCCGCGGCGGCGCCGCCGCGGCGTCCTCCCTGTCGCTGTTCGTCTGGGGCCTGGGGCAGTTCTACAACCGCGACGCGAGGCTGGCGACGCTCTTCGTGCTCTGCGAGATCCTGATCCTCGCCTTCCACTATTTCCTGTATATGACCTGGGCCCAGATCCGCAGCTTCGCCCACCTGTTCTTCGTGAGCGAGTGGGAGCTGATGCTCTATGCCTCCTCGATCGATTTCTGCGTCATCCTGTTCGTGATCTACAACGTGGCGCAGGCCTATCGCGCGGCGGAAGGGGAGGGGGGGAAATTCTCCGGGCTCCGCCGTCCCATCCTGTCCGGGCTGGCCTCTTTCGTGGTTCCGGGTTGGGGGCAGCTGCTCAACGGGCAACTGGGGAAGGGCGTCGTGTTCCTGTTCTTCTTTCTGCTGCAGATCTACCTTCTGGCGCTCTACCTGCTGTCGCCCTTCTACAGGATCATCGCCGTGCTCGACATCGAGCAGCTTGTGCTGAACAAGGCACGAATCGCGGGGATGTCGATCCTGTTCGCGACGGCGCTGTCCTGGCTTCTGAGCACCTACGACGCGGTCCTGGTGGCCCGCCACGCGAGGCGACAGAGAGCCTGACGACCCTCCCCGGGTCGTGGCCGACTGCCCGGATGACCCCTCGGGACTTACTTCCGGCAGAGCGGGCAGATGCAGCAGTAGGAGCCCTGCTCCGGCCCCGGGTTCCAGATCGTGTTGAGGTCGGCGTAGGGATCGCGCCCCGCGTCGACGTGGAGCGAGCTGACCGCCGGCCTTCCGAACCTCAGGCCGAAGGGCAGCGTGGAGCCGCTTCCGGGGCTGGGGAGCGCGGCAAGCGCGTTCCCGCCGCTTTT
>JACQNT010000058.1 GCA_016202915.1 Acidobacteriota bacterium | reverse complement strand
TTGGTGGCCTTGTACCGGAAGCGCTCGATAAAGCGCTCGACCTCCGCCACGCGGTGCGCCTCGGAGGCCGCCTTCTTGAGCGCCCGCGCGCGCGTCGCCTCTTTCTCGGAGCGGTAGCGGTCGTAGTTGCCGGCCCAGGTCCGGACGCGGCCCTGCTCGATCTCGGCGACGGAGGAGACCAGGCGGTTCAGGAAGGTCCGGTCGTGCGACACGATGATCAGGGCGGAGGGGACGTCGGCCAGGAAGTCCTCCAGCCAGGCGACCGCCTCCAGGTCGAGGTGGTTGGTCGGCTCGTCCAGCAGCAGGTAGTCCGGGCGCCGCAGGAGAAGCGCCCCCAGCGCCGCCCGCATCCGGTAGCCGCCCGAGAACTCCCGCAGAGGTCGGGCGTGATCGTCCGGCGCGAACCCCAGACCGCCCAGGATCGCCTTGGCGCGGGCCTCCAGATCGAATCCGCCGGCCGCCTCGTAGCGGTGCTGGAGGTCCCCGGCGCGCCGGGTCAGGCTCTCCAGCCTCTCGCCCGTGGCCGTGGCCATCTCGTGGTGCAGCCGGTCCAGCTCCACCTCCATCGCCGCCACCTCGGAGAACGGCTGCAGGAGGGCCTCGAGGAGCGTCCCCTCCGGCAGCCGCGCCCCCTCCTGCGGCAGGTAGCCGAGGGAGGTCCCGCGCAGGATGTCGATCGACCCGCGGTCGGGATCCTCCAGCCCCGCGATGAGTCGCAGGAGGGTGGTCTTCCCCGAGCCGTTCGGCCCCACGAGCCCGACGCGCGACCGGGGCGGGATCGCCCAGTCCACTCCTTTCAGGACCTCGTGGACGCCGTAGTTCCGCGTCACTCCTTGGAGACGGATCATGTGGGAAGTCTACACATCCGCGGCGCCGGGCTTCAACGCCCGGCGCGCGCCTTGATGCCGCGGGAGAGCAGAGGGTAGACTGGGCCAGCCTTGAGGGGGCGGGGAGACATGGGGGCACTCAGCGGCCGGCGGGCACTCGTCTGCGGCAGCACCCAGGGGATCGGGCGCGCCTGCGCGATGGAGTTTGCGCGGCTGGGCGCGCAGGTGACGCTGCTGGCGCGCGACGAGGCGGCGCTGCGCCGAACCCTGGACGACCTGCCGGCCCCGGAGCCGGGGGAGGGGAGCCCCCGGCGGCACGACTTCATCCGCGCCGACTTCCGCGACCCTCAGGCGGTGCGGGAGGCGGTGGCGCGGCACCTGCGCTCGGCCGGTCCCATCCAGATCCTCCTGAACAACACGGGCGGGCCGCCGGGCGGGCCCGTCCTGAACGCACGCCCCGAGGAGTTCAGCGAGGCCTTCGCGAGCCACCTCATCTGCAACCAGGAGCTGGCGCAGCTCCTGGTGCCGGGCATGCAGCAGGCGGGCTACGGCCGCATCATCAATATCATCTCGACGTCGGTCAGGCAGCCGATCAGGGATCTCGGGGTGTCCAACACGATCCGCGGCGCCGTCGCCAGCTGGGCCAAGACCCTCTCCTCCGAGCTGGCGCCCCACGGCATCACGGTCAACAACATCCTCCCCGGCGCCACCGAGACGGGGCGGCTCCGATCGCTCATCCAGGCGAAGGCGCGCGCCTCCGGCGTCGGCGAGGAGCAGTTGGAGCGCGCCCTGAAGTCCGAGATCCCGATGGGGCGGTTCGCGCGCCCGGAGGAGATCGCCGCGGCGGCCGGGTTCCTGGCGACGCCGGCGGCCGCCTACATCACCGGGATCAGCCTGCCGGTGGACGGCGGGAGGACCTCCTCCCTGTGAACAGGACCGGTCTGTGAGCACGACCAGGATCGCGCATTACATCGGCGGGGAGCTTGTCGAGCCGGCCTCCGGCCGGTATCTCGACAACATCGAGCCGGCGACCGGCCAGGCCTACTCCTCCGTCCCGGACGGCGACGAGCGCGACGTCGAGCGCGCGGTGGAGGCGGCCGAGAAGGCCTTCCCCGCCTGGTCGGGCACGCCGGCGGCGGAGCGCTCGAGGATCCTGCTCAAGATCGCCGACCTGATCGAGGCCGGCCTGGACCGCCTGGCGCTGGCGGAGAGCGTTGACACGGGGAAGCCGCTGCGGCTGGCGCGGTCGGTGGACATCCCGCGGGCCGTGAGCAACTTCCGGTTCTTCGCCACCGCCATCCTGCACTTCCGTTCCGAGTCGCACGCCACCGACCTGCGCGCGATCAACTACACCCTGCGGCGGCCGCGGGGGATCGCCGGCCTCATCTCCCCCTGGAACCTGCCGCTGTATCTGCTCACCTGGAAGGTGGCCCCCGCCATCGCCTGCGGGAACACCGCGGTGGCCAAGCCGTCCGAGCTCACGCCGATGACCGCCTTCCTCCTGTCGGAGATCTGCCGGGAGGCCCTCCTGCCGCCGGGCGTCCTGAACCTCGTGCACGGCCGCGGCCCGACGGTCGGCGCGGCGATCGTCCGCCACAGGAAGATCGGCACCATCTCGTTCACCGGCGGCACGGCCACCGGGGCGGAGATCGCCCGCAACGCCGCCCCTCTCTTCAAGAAGGTCGCCCTGGAGCTGGGAGGGAAGAACCCGAACATCATCTTCGCCGACGCCCCCCTCGAGGAGGTCGTCCCCGCCGCGCTGCGGTCGGCCTTCGACAATCAGGGCCAGATGTGCCTCTGCGGGTCGCGCATTTTCGTCGAGGAGAAAGCCTGTGGCCGCTTCGTGGATCGTTTCGTGGCGGAGGCGCGCAACCTCAGGGTGGGCGATCCGCTCGACCCGACCACCGACCAGGGTGCGCTGGTCTCCAGGGCGCACCAGGACAAGGTCGTGCGCTACATCAAGCTGGCGGGCAGGGAAGGCGGCAAGATCCAGTGCGGCGGCGGCCCTCCGGAGGCCGTCAACGACCGCTGCAAGAACGGCTACTTCATAAGGCCGACCGTGATCACCGGCCTTCCCCTCGACAACCGGGTGAACCAGGAGGAGATCTTCGGGCCCGTCGTGACCATCACCCCCTTCAAGGACGAGGACGAAGCGGTTGCCTTCGCCAACGGTACGGACTACGGCCTCGCCGCCTCGATCTGGACGGAGAACCTGACCCGCGCGCACCGGCTGGCGGATCGGATCGCCTGCGGCACCGTCTGGGTGAACTGCTGGATGCTGCGCGACCTGCGCGTGCCGTTCGGAGGCGTGAAGAGCAGCGGCGTCGGACGCGAGGGAGGGGAGGAGGCGCTGCGCTTCTTCACCGAGCCGAAGAACGTGTGCGTGCAGGTCTCCTCCGGCGGCCCCAGGAGCTGAGGGCCACGTGACGAAGAGCCGCGTAAAAGGCGCGATGGCGACGGGCGCGAGGATAGTCTGCGCGCGGGGAACCGGAGCGCCGGCGTCGCTCCTGAGCGAGAGGGCGCCGGAGCCGGTCGGTCCCTACCCGCACGCCCGGCGCGCGGGGAACCTCCTGTTCCTGTCCGGGGTCGGCCCTCGCCAGCGCGGCCAGAAGGAGATCCCCGGCGTGACTCTGGACGGGGCGGGCAACGTGATCGCCCGCGACATCGAGGCCCAGTGCCGCGCCACGTTCCGCAACGTGGCGGCGATCGTGGAGGACGCCGGGTCGAGCTGGGATCGGATCGTCGACGTGACGGTCTTCCTGACGCACCTGAAGGAGGACTTTCCCGTCTTCAACCGGGTGTACGCCGAGCATTTCCCCACTAACCGGCCAACGCGGACCACCGTCGAGGTCACGCGCCTGCCGACTCCCATCGCCATCGAGCTCAAGGTCATCGCGACCATCGATTGACCCCGGCCGCCGGCGAATTCACCACCGGCGAATTCACTTGACGATGGGCGAATCTGAGCGTATACGGGCCGTCATGTCTGCGACCCGGGCCGCCCTCCTGTGCGTTCTCGCATCGGGCTTCCTCGCCGGCGCCGCGCTCGGAGCGGCCCCGCCGGAGACGCGCCCGGAGCGCGACGAGATCTGCGGGACCGGCTCGGAGCTGCAGAAGAAGCTGATCGCGCGAGCCCGCGACGATCTGCTGAAGGGGATCCCTCCCGGGGAACTGGCCGCACAGGCGGCCGGCGACTACGACGTCGGCAACATCGCGGTCATCCTGGATGACGGCACCCTGGTGTCGGGCAGCCCCACGCTCGTCACCAACACGGGCGCCATCGTCAGGCGCTTCTTCATGAGCCACGGGGACGACTACGACCAGGTGGTAATCTTCGCGGCTACCAACTACCCCTGCGAGGTCGAGCCGGAGGGAGGGTTCGCCTTCTACCAGCCGATCAGCAACGACGTGCTGGGCATCGGAGACACCATCTACAACCAGGCGGCCTCCTTCGGGCTCTCCACGACCCGCCTGCGCGGCTTCATCAACATGAACGACCTGCCGGAGTTCGGCAAGCGCCCGGACAGCAGGATTCCCTTCTTCGCTTCGAGGGCAAACGGTCCCGAGGTCCTCGGGCAGGAGGCGATGCACATGGTGGGCGCCTTCGTCAACGTCAATCCCGCCATCGGCAACATCCTGGGCCGGAGCAACGCGCACTGGTCCTTCTTCATGCACAGCTACGCGTCGGTGATGGAGGGGAACGCCTGGTCCGAGATCGGCATCGACACGTTCACCACCGTCGAGTCGTTCCGGCACTATAGCCAGCTCGACGAGTACCTCTTCGGGTTCCGGCCGCCCGCCGGCGTCACCGAGCCGATGTTCGTCATCAACAACCCGACGAACACGGGAGGGCTCACCGCTTCGTCCTCGCCCCGCCCCGGCGTCACCATCAACGGCACGCGGCGGGACTTCACCGTCCAGGACATCATCGCCGAGAACGGGGCGCGGATTCCGGACGCCAGCGGCGAGGACCACACCGTGAGGACCGCCTTCATCCTGGTCATCCCGCCGGGCACGACCGAGCCGCTGCCCACCGATCTCCAGAAGATCTCCAGGTTCCGCAAGTACTGGGTCTCGTTCTTCAACAGGGAGACCGACGGCCTGGGGTTCCAGTCGACGGCCCTGCCGGCCCCGGGAGATGCCGTCGCGGCCGACTTCTCGGCGGATCTGGTGGCGGGAGACGTCCCCTTCACCGTGCAGTTCAGGGACCCCACGCTCGGGGATCCTACCGGCTACGCCTGGGAGTTCGGCGACGGCGGCACCTCCACCGAGGCCGAGCCGATCCACACCTACGCCGTGCCCGGCATCTACAGCGTGACGTTGACGGTGAGCGGGCCTGGGGGGCCCTCGGTGAAGAGACGCCGCAACTTCATCGTGGCCGGTGGGCTGAGCAGCGTGTTAGACGACGACTTCGAGATCGACCGCGGGTGGGCTCCGGGCGCCCCGCAGAC
>JACQNT010000061.1 GCA_016202915.1 Acidobacteriota bacterium | reverse complement strand
TTCCGGAACGTGGCGAACCGCTCCGGGTCATCGAGGTGCCAGAGCTTCGTGGGCATCAGGTCGTAGGGCGGGTCGGTGGAGCGCATGTAGACGTGTCCCACGGGCCACCCCGTGAGGGCACAGACGGCGTCGAGGCAGGTCTGCAGCGGTTCTTCGAGGCTGGAGGCTTCGTTCGCCGCGACGGCCACCGTCCGGAGCAACTGGACGTAGGCGCGAGCGTCGTTCATCGGCGTCCGGGCGCCACCCGCCGGCGGCGTGCCGCCCACCAGCATGGGCCGTCCCGCCACGATTCACCTGGGTCCAAGATTTTCTGGCGCATTGTTCCACGACACACTCCGAAAAGTCCAGCGCGGCGAGGGCGGCGGCTGCCGTGACCCCGCGGCCGTAGCCCAGGAGGAGAACTGGAACCGGACCCGGGCGGAAAACGGTCTTGACTTGACGGTGCGCTTCGCATAACATCCCGGCGGCCGAAGCTCTTGTCGGTCAGTCGGATAGACCGCGCGGCGGTCGGGCGCACAAGCCGTTCCCAGAAAGCCTTGAGCCTCTCGGTGAATGCCCACCAAGTCCCCCCCCGGCGGAGGCGCCGCGCGGCGAGCCAGGGATCGGGCGGTGGTGTCTCGCGAGAGTTCCATCCCGTGACCCTCGCGAACGCTCCGTGACAGCAGAGTCGCCGATCGTCGGTTGACCGGCCCGGCCGGGACCGGGCCACACCTGCGGCTCCTCAGCGAGCGTCGAGGCGAGCGATTCATTCCCGCGTCGCCACAGGTCCTCTCGGCGGACCCGGAGATCTGAAGGCCCTCCTTCGTCTCGAGCCCGGCCTCATCGAACCGGGGTTCCGGGTGCTCGAAGCCGACCTGGACACCGGCACCGCGGGCAGCATCGACCTCGTCGGCCTCGATCGGGACGGCGCGCTGGCGCTCGTGGCGGTGGCGGCCGACGATGCCGGGGAGGCCCTGGCGCGCCTCCTCGATCAGTACGTCTGGGCCTCGAGCCAGCGCGCGCTTTTGGCGCGGCTCTACGGTGCCGGCGGCCTCGACTCGGACGGCCCGCTCCGCTGCCTCATCCTGGCTCCCTCATTCAGCCACGCCTTCCTGCAGCGGCTCTCCCTCCTCGCCATCGAGGTCACTCCCTACCTGGCGCGGCGGGTGCAGTTCCGCGGCGAGGTACACATATGGATCGAGCCGGCCGCGGCGATCTTCGGCCTCCCCGGGCGGGGCGGGAGCGGGAACGGCCGGGAGGACCCGCGGCGCGCGGAGAGCGGCGGGAGCGCCGTCCTGGTGGACCGCTTCCCCGGCGCCGAGCGGCCCGCCGCGCCCGGCCCGAAGGAGGAGGTCGCGGCGCCCGAACCGGTGCCGGCCGGGCCGGCGGGCGACGACTTTCAGTTGTTCGACGCGTTCCCCTCCCTGCTCGACGACCCCAGGCCGGCCGAGCCTCTCGAGACCCTGACGCCGGAAGAGCTGGAGGAGTTCCAGCGCTTCGAGCAGACCCGCGAGGAGGACAGGAGGAAATCGTCGTGAGGGTCCCGGCGTGAAACAACCCCGGCTCGGGAGGGGGCTGCGCGACCTGGGCGCGCCCTGCTTCCTCCCCGACTCCGCCCGGGCGCCGGCGCGGGTCCCCGCGCCGTCCCCGCGGGCCGCCCCGCCTCCGTCGATCGTGTGCGTGACCAGCGGCAAGGGCGGCACCGGGAAGTCGGTGATCACCAGCAACCTGGCCGTGCACCTGGCCTCCGCCGGGAAGCGGGTGATCGCCGTGGACGCCGACATGGGGCTGGCCAACCTGCACCTGCTTCTGGGGATCCACCCCGCGCGCAGCGTCATGGAGGTCATCGAGAACGGGAGGACGCTGCACGAGGTCGCCGAGAGCGGCCCGGCCGGCGTGCGCCTGGCGGCCGGCGGATCGGGGAAGCCCGAGATGGCCGACCTCCATCCCGGCCGCCTCCGCCGGCTGGTGGCCGCGATGGACGAGAGCGGGGACGAGGCCGACGTGGTGCTGGTGGACACGGGGGCCGGGATCGGCCGGGCGACGACCTGCTTCCTCTACGCCCTGGGCGTGATCGTGGTCGTCACCACGCCCGACGTGACCGCGATGACCGACGGCTACGCGGTCATCAAGAACGTCGTCCGCAACAACCGCGGGGCGAGCCTCCTCCTGGTCGTCAACCGGGCGGCGAGCGCCGTGGAGGGGATCGAGGTCTTCATGCGGATGGACCGGATCTGCCAGAAGTTCCTCGGCCGGTCCCTCCTCTACCTGGGACATGTCCTGGAGGACCGCCGGGTCGCCGCGTCGGTCGCGGCGCGCAGCCCCGTCCTCCTGGACCAGCCCGCGTCGCCGGCGGCGGCCTGCCTCAGGGGGGTGGGCCGATCCCTCATGCTCAACATGGCGGAGCGCGCCGTGGCGCTCCCCGCCGGGGAGCCGGAGAACGGGCGGGCGGCACGCGAGCGGGGGTCGGGATGCGCGTAATCGCCATCGCCAACCAGAAGGGCGGCAGCGGCAAGACCACCACGGCGATCAACCTCGGGGCGTGCCTGGCGCGGCTCGGCCTGAAGACGCTGATCATCGACCTGGATCCCCAGGCGCACGCTTCCCTCGGCCTGAGCCGCGGGAAGCCGGACCTCGAGGGAACGACGGTGTACGACGCCCTCACGAACGGCTCCTCCTTCCACGGGGTCGTGCGTCCGATCTCGGAGAACCTCGACCTCGCGCCTTCGAACCCGCGCCTGCTTCTGGCGGAGCAGCGGATGAGCCTTCTGCCCCACGGCGAGGAGACCCTCCTGCGCGCCCTGCAGGACCTCCAGGGACGGTACGCGTATGTCCTCGTCGACTGCCCGCCGACCGGGGGACTGCTGACCGCCAACGCGGTGCGCGCCTCCGACGAGACGATCATCACGGTGGAGACCGGCTTCTTCGCGCTGTACGGCGTGAGCCAGCTGATCGAGCTGATCCAGGGGACCCCGGGGGCGTCGGGCCAGCCGGTGCGCGTGCGCGCGCTGGCCACGCTCTACGACCAGCGCACCTCGTTCGCCCGCGAGATCCTCAAGGACCTGGGCGGCTATTTCGGCGAGGCGCTGTTCGACACGGTGATCCACTCCAATGTCAAGCTGAAGGAGGCCTCCAGCTTCGGCGTGCCGATCGTGGACTATGATCCCGACGCGCGGGGGTGCAGGGACTACATGGCCCTTGCCAAGGAGGTCGTGGCGGATTCATGAGGTTCCTCGCCCAGTTGTTCGGCCAGGACGTGGTGGACCGGCTCGCCTCCGCCGGGTACGACAGCGGGCTCGCCATCGCGCATGCGGGGCCCGAGCGCCTGTCCTCCGAAGCCGGCGTCCCTCTGCCCCTGGCCCGCCGCATCGTGGCGGTGGCGATGGAAGAAGCGGAGGGGATCGAAGAGGTCGCGGCGCAGGGCGAAACGGCGACGGGCAAGAGGCCGGCGCGCCCCGGCCGGCCGCGCCGGACCGCGAAGAAGCCGGAGTCCGGAAGCGACGTCGCCGCGACCGGGGGCGCCGGCGAGAGGACCAACGACACCGACCCGTTCGTCGACGAGGTCGGTCTCGTCTCGTGGATGGGCTTCAGCGCGAAGCACGGCGCGGCCGGGGTGGTGCCCTTCTCGGTCGCGGACGGCATTCTCGATCCGCCCGGTCCCGCGGTGGGTGCCGGGAGCGAAGGAACTCCGTCGCCCGCCGCCGAAAACCCCCGGTCCGGGGAAAAGACCGCCGTGGCCGCGGCCAGCGGATCGTTCTGGAGCTTCGGAGTTGATCCGCGGCAGAGTGAGGAGAACGAGCCGGCCGCGGGGAAAAAGGAAGACCGCCCGGCCGGGTCGCCGGCCATCCCGCGCAGGAGGTTCTACGATGAGCAATGAGCGCAATCCCCGAAGCCAGCCGTCTCCACCCCGGGGCGGGAGCCCCGCGTCCGGGTGGCAGCGGATCCCCCTCCCGCCGCTGCCCCATTTCCGGCGGGAGCGGGCCGAGAGCGCGCCGTCCCCGGGGCCCCCCGTAGAGGAGAAGCTGGCCGGGACCGACGCCGTCCGCGCCGCGGCCGCGCCCCGGAAGCCGCTGCCGACGGAGGAGGAGGACTTCCTCCTCGGGGGCGGGCTGGCACCGGGCGCCTCCCTGCCCCCTGGCCCGCGCCATGAAGGCCTCCCGACCCCGGTGCTCGAGGTGGCGGCGCCCGAGCGCACCGGCGACATCGGGGCGACGGTCATGAACGACCTGGTCGATCAGATCGAGCGGGGCATCGAGAGGGACCTGGGCCGCCTCTCGCCCGACACCGCGCTGCCGGCCTACCGCCACACGGTGAGTTGCTCGCTCGATCCCACGGTCCGCACCGGGGGCTCCCGGCCGCTGCCCCCGCAAGGCATGGACAGGAGGTAGCGCGATGTCGCGATTTCAACTGGAGGATTTCCCCCTGCTGGAGACCTCACCCACGTCCGCCGCGGGTCTGCGCGCCAAGCTGGGAGAGATGCTGATCAGCTCCACCTCGGCGCGCATCAAGATCGAATCGGTGAACCCGCAGACGGGGGAGTACCGGATCGTCCTGCAGGGCACGCTCGACGTCGAAAAAACCCCGTTCGATCGGGCCTGATCCGCCGCCCCCGGCGGCTCGATTCCGGCCCGAGGAGGCTTCGCTCCATGTCGCGATTTCACATCAAGGACCTGCCGATTCTCGAGACCTCTCCGACCTCGCCCGCCACGCTCCGCCAGAAGCTCGGCGAACTGCTGATCCATTCCACCAGCGCCGCCGCGATGGTGGAGATGCTCAACAAGGAGACGGGAGAGTATCGGGTCGTGCTGCGGGGAACCCTGGACCAGGAAGATCTCAAGCTCGAACGCTGAGCCGGAAAGGTCGCTCAGGAAGGACGCCGTGTCGGACGAACTGCTTCGGCGCTTCCGCAACAAGATCAGGGGCCGGCCCTCCCCGCGGCCGCACGACGCGGGGGACGACCCGGAGATCGAGGAGGAGGCCCCTGCCGACTCGATCGCGATCCGGGACCTGGAGGTGGGCCCGTTCCCGTCCGCGTCGCGCCTCAACCCGCGCTTCATCCCAGGCGTCCCGCGGGTCCGGCTGACCCTGGACCTCGGCGAAAATCTGCGAGGCGCGGCCGGCCCCCTCGGCGCCGCCGAGACGGCGCAACTCCTGGCGCTCTGCCCACGCCTGCTCGAGCACGACTGCGAGGGAGGGAACCCGATCCAGGAGATGCTGTCGGCCCCCCACGACGCGCCCCCCCAGGCACCGCCCGGCCCGGAGACGGGCGACGGCCTGGTCCTGGCGCACCTGATCGAGCACGTGGCGATCGACCTGATCGCCGCCGCCTCGGGCGCCACGCGCTGCAGCGGGGTGACCTGCGCGTACGCCGGACGGCTCGACCGCTTCGACATCTTCCTGGAATGCGCCGATCCGCCCCTGGGACGGGCGGTCGCGCTCCTGGCGACGGCGATCGTGCGCGACCTGTGCTCCGGGAGGGACCGCCTGGCCTCGCACCGGCGCTGCCGCGACCTGCTCGCCCACCTCACGGCGACCCGCAGCCGGCACGTGGCGCCCGAGGACGTGGCCTCTTCGCTCGACTGGAGCGTCCCGGACGCGCTCGAGTCCCTCGACGGCCTGGTGCGCCTCGGCTACCTGCATCCGCTTCCGGCCACCTTCACCTTCAGCACCTCGACCGGCCTCCTGTTCCGGCGCGCCTCCACGGGCGGCGCGCCCGGCCGCCTGCACCGCGGCCCCGCGCCACCGGGGCCCTGAGGGCCCCGAGAGGGCTCTCGCCGCGAGAATCGAAGCCCCTCTCAGGGCGCCGGCTGCGCGAGGGGGCCGCCCTGGGCCGCGGGGCGCACCCGCTCGGCGAGGTCGAGGTAGGCCCGCAGGGCGCTGCCGCTCTCGCGGAACGACCGGCGGTAGAGAGCGCTGATGTCGCCGCGATCGAGAATGCCGGCCCGGTAGGCGTCGTAGATCTGCTGCCCCAGGAAATAGCCCAGCTCGTGGATCAGGATGTTGGCCCGCTTCGGCGCCGCGCGGATCCCTTCCAGGATCTCCGCGGGCACGTCGTCGTACTGCTCGTAGCCCTGCTCGAACCTCTTGTGCAGCAGGATGAAGTTGATGATCGCGTTGAAGTCCTCGAAGCGGTACGGGGTCTCCCGCTCGATCGTCTCCCGGTCCTTGCGGTAGTACTGGTAGAACTCCGTCTCGAAGAAATGGTTGCGGCTCGGATCGATCAGCTTGGAGCCGAAGAACCCGAGCGCCTCCTCGATGACCCCGTTGTAGAACAGGTCGTGCTGGGGCATCTCCCGCGGCGCCGCGTCGTAGATCTCCCTCTTGAGGGCCAGGTTCACGAAATGCGAGGCCTCCTCGCCGGCGTGCAGCATGGTGAACCGGCCGATGAGGATGGCGTTGACTCGGGGGAGGTAGCACGAGCCTCTCTCCGAGACGTGGGAGAGGACCTCCTCCACCTCCTCCGGCGTGAACCTGTGCCCCCGGAGGAAGCGCTTCAGGTCCTTCGCGTCGAGCCCGGAGTAGACATCCGGGTAGATGTCCACCAGGAACTCCAGGCAGCGTCCCTCGCGCTTGACGCAGTGCGTGTACTTGTCGATCCCGAGGAACTTCAGGATCGTGTCGATCATGCTGTAGACCGTCGAGGTCAGATCGACGCTCTCATCGCCCTCGTTGTCCTCCCCCCAGGACTCGATCGTCTGACGGTAGGCCTCGTACTTGGCGATCGGGCTGGTGTTGAAGTGGCAGAAGCGGTCGGGCCCCAGCGAGACGACGTCCACGTGCTCGAGTCCCCTCTCCGCGAGCTGCCAGTAGATCTCCTCGAGGTTCTGGAGGACGATGACCCCGCGCTTCTCCAGCCCTCTTCTCTTGAGCTGGTCGCTCACCTTCCGCGGCAGGTGGTCGGGGGCGAGGTGCGACTCTCCGATGACGACCACGATCCTGGCCCCGGGCCGCCGGGCCGCGATCCCGGCGATGTGCGCGGCGGCGTGGGCGTCCCGCCGGCGGATGTAACGGAACCCGCTGCGCGGCTCGCAGTCGATGCCGTACACGGCCAGGCGGTGCCCGCGCGCCACTTCGAAGAGTTTGCGGAAGGAGCTCCAGTCGTAGCCCCAGTCCAGGTCGTAGCGGATCGCCTTGAGGAAGTCGGCCTCGTCGATCTCACCCTGCATGTAGCGATCGAGGGTCCTCTGGCTGCGCGCGCAGACCATCTCCAGGCACAGGATCACCTCGGTCGATCGCGACGCGAGATCCTTCAGGAGACGCGCGGCGAACTCCTGGGACGCGGGAAGCGCATGGTAGTCGCCGATGTAGACGATGTCGGCCTTGTAGCAGGCGACCGTGAGGTCGTCCAGGGAGGAGACCTCCTGGAAGCGGGAGAACTCTTCGCGGAAGTCCCGGATGTAGCGTCTGCGGCTGTTGCGATCGACCCCGAGGATGTCTTTCTTCAGGCGGGCGACGGCCGCCTTCTGAAACGCAATCTCCTCCACGATGTGCTGCTGCTGTTGCTGGGGTACCGCGGTGGGGATGGCCATGGCCGGCAGGAAGGGCGGATCGGGCGCTCACCCTCTCCGTACGGGCGGAGCCGGCGTCGCGCGGCGCGACCGTCCGGCTCCCGCTACTTCTCCTTGTCCTTCCGATCCCCCTGGCTCTCCCCCTGCAGCGCGTCCTTGAAGTTCCGGATGCCCGCGCCCAGACCGCGCGCCAGCTCGGGGATCCTCTTGCCGCCGAAGATGAGCAACAGGATGATGAAGATCAGGATCAGCTCGGGAACGCCAAACGGTCCCATATTTTTCACCCCCGTGCGTGATCTTAGACCCCGGGTCGGGGCCTGTCAATTCGCGGCCCCGCCGGGCGGCGGGAGGATCACCCTCCGGTTGCCTTCCCGGCGGGTGACGCGCGCCTGGTCGAAGTGCTCCAGGAGCGGGATGGCGTTCTTGCGGCTGGTGCCGCTCAGGTCCTTGAACTCCGAGATGTCGATGACCGGATTCCGGGAACGCCTCTCCCAGAGCCGCCGCTTGAGGTCGTCAATCGCCCGGGCGTGGAACACCTTGCCGTTCTGGATCCTGACCAGGCGACCCCGGGCCAGGAGGAGGTGGAAAATCTTCGCGGCCCGCTCCGGCTCCGCCCTCAGGGCGGCCACCACCTCCTCCAGGTCGGGCGGGTTGGTGCCGCCGGAGGCGAAGCGCGCCTCGATCTGCTCCTTCAGGGAGGCCTCCGCGGGCGACAGCTCGATGCGGTGCTCCGCCAGGGCCACCCGGTCCTTCTCGATGCGGAGCGCCCCCGCCGCGGAC
>JACQNT010000060.1 GCA_016202915.1 Acidobacteriota bacterium | reverse complement strand
GGCGCCGTGCCCTGCGCCCGACGGACCGTGTGAGACCGAGCGCCGGGGACCCGACGCGCGTGGTTAAGCGCGGCGGGCGGCGCGAGGCGAACCGAGGGGAGGGTCGCGCAGCGACCCGGACCCGTGTCCGGCGGGCGCAGGGTCGGCGCCTCAAACCGGGGATACTTCAGACCGGCCGCCCCTTGACAGGCCTCCGCCGCGGCCGGATAATTTGAACGATGATTCAAATCCCGCGCGAGGGATCCGACGGCCGTCCCGTCGCGGCGCCGAAGGCGGTCGTCAGGAAGCTCGACATCCTGCGCAAGGCGGCGGCCGCGTTCCGCGACCGCGGATACGCCGCCACCAGCGTCCGGGACATCGCGCGCCGCGCCGGCATGACGCCCGGCAACCTCTACTACTACTTCCGCGACAAGCAGGAGATCCTCTACTTCTGCCAGGACTACTCGCTCGACGTCCTGCTGCGGGAGGCCCGGCGGATCCGCCGCCGCGCCCTTCGCGCCGACGAGAAGATCCGCGCGCTGATCCGGTCCCAGGTGCTCTGCATGCTGGACGAACTGCGCGGATCCGCCGGGCACATCGAGTTTCACGCCATCTCCCGCCCGAGACTGCGGCGCATCATCGAGAAGCGCGACGCCTACGAGAGGATCGTGCGCGCCGTCGTCAAGGATGGCATCAGGGAAGGCCGCTTCTCGACCTGCGATCCGAAGCTGGTCAGCCTGGCGATGCTGGGGGCGGTCAACTGGACCGCCCGCTGGTACCGCCCCGGCGGCGGGCGGACCCCCGAGGCGATCGCGGCGGCGTTCGCCGACTACCTGGTGCGGGGGCTGAGGCGATGAGCGCCCGGGCGGCGCGGAGGCGCGGCCGCGCCGCGGAGCGGGGCGGCGGGGCCGACCGCGCCAAGGTCCACCTGCGCCTGCACGTGAACGGCGAAGCGGCGGAGGTCGCCTTCGCGCCTCACAAGACCCTCCTCGAGGTCCTGCGCGAGGACCTCGGGCTCACCGGCACCAAGCACGGCTGCGAGCTGGGGGAGTGCGGCACCTGCACGGTCCTCCTCGACGGCAGGCCGCAGCTCTCCTGCCTGGTGCTCGCTCTCGAGTGTGAGGATCGGCCGATCGTCACGGTCGAGGGCCTCGCCGACGGCCCCACGCCGCATCCCCTCCAGGCCGCGTTCGCCGAGCTGGGAGCGGCGCAGTGCGGCTACTGCACGCCCGGCATCCTGTGCGCGGCCAGGGCGCTGCTCGAGGCGAAACCCTCGCCGACCCGCCCGGAGATCCGGGAGGCTCTGTCGGGGAACCTGTGCCGCTGCACCGGGTACATCAAGATCTTCGAGGCGGTCGAGCTGGCTGCCCGGCGGATGCGGGAGGGCCGGCAGGTGCCAGCCGCGGACGAGACGCTGTTCGGCAGGAGGATCTGATGTCCACCCCGCCCGGCCGGCCCCTGCGCGTCGTCGGCACCCCGGTCCGCAAGGTGGACGGCCTCTCCAAGTGCGCCGGGACGCTCAGGTACGCCGACGACATCGTCCTGCCCCGGATGATCTTCTGCAAGATCCACCGCGCCCCCCTGCCCCACGCCCGCATCCTGAAGGTCGACACCTCCCGGGCGGCGGCGATGCCCGGCGTGCTGGCCGTGCTGACCGGCAGGGACCTGCCGATCCCCTTCGGCATCCTCCCGGTGAGCCAGGACGAGCACGCCCTCTGCC
This sequence comes from Acidobacteriota bacterium, assembly GCA_016202915.1. Lineage (GTDB taxonomy): Bacteria > Acidobacteriota > Polarisedimenticolia > Gp22-AA2 > Gp22-AA2 > JACQNT01. The sequence continues at coordinate 517 of JACQNT010000060.1, read as the reverse complement.
TCGACCGCGTCCGCTTCGTCGGCGACCCCGTCGCCGCCGTCGCGGCGGTGGACGAGGACGCGGCGTTCGACGCGATGAACGCCATCGAGGTCGAGTACGAGCCGCTCGAGGCGGTGATGTCGATCGAGGAGGCGATCCACAAGAAGGTGCCACGCATCCATGACTACGGCGACGAGGGGAACATCCACAAGCGCGTCGCCCTGGAGTTCGGCGACGTGGAGCGCGGCTTCCGGGAGGCGGACGCGATCTTCGAGGACGTCTTCTACTACGAGGGGAGCACCCACCTGCCGATGGAGCAGCACGCGGCCGTCGCCCAGCTCGACCCGGACGGCAGGCTCACCGTCTGGTCGAGCACCCAGACGCCCCACCACGTCCACCGGGCCCTCGCGAAGCTCCTGGAGACGCCGCCGGCGCACATCCGGGTGATCGCCGGCCCCAACGGCGGCGGGTGCGGCGGAAAGAGCGACCCGTTCAGCCACGAGATCATCGTGGCGAGGCTGGCGCTCACGACCGGCCG
>JACQNT010000069.1 GCA_016202915.1 Acidobacteriota bacterium | reverse complement strand
GGAAGCCCCCACTGAGACACCAACAATCTATAACTTGAGTGTAGTGTTGTCAAGTAATCTGAGGTGGATTTTTTATGTTCGGGACCGCTTCAGCCGTGGCGTGATGGCCCCCGGGATCGCCGGGGCCGGACGGACGGCATCTCCGGTGCCGGGCGCTTGATCCACCGCGAAGGGGTACACTAAGATTCTCTGCCGATCGGTGGACATCGCGTGGAGTCCCTCTTGGACTTTCAGCTGACAGACGACCAGGAACTGACCCGCCAGACGGTGCGCGAGTTCGCCCGCAAGGAGATTGCGCCGCAGGCCCTCGAGCTGGACGAGACCCAGCGCTTCCCGCGCCAAATCATGAAGAAGCTGGGGGAGATGGGGATGCTGGGGATCCTCTTTCCCCCCGCCTACGGCGGGGCCGGGCTCGGCTACCTCGACTACGTCCTGATCATCGAGGAATTGGCGCGGGTCGACGGTTCCATCGCGCTTTCGGTCGCGGCGCACAATTCGCTCTGCGCCAACCACATCTACATCGCCGGCACCGAGGAGCAGAAGAGGCGCTTCCTCGTCCCTCTGGCAAGAGGAGAGAAGATCGGGGCCTGGAGCCTGACCGAACCGACCGCCGGAAGCGACGCGTCCGGGACGCGGACGACGGCGGTGCGGGGCGGCGGCGGCTGGGTGCTGAACGGCACCAAGACCTTCGCCACGCACGGATCGGTGGGGGACGTCGCCGTGGTGTTCGCCGTCACCGACAAGGCCAGGGACAAGCACGGCATCTCGGCCTTCATCCTGGAGCGGGGGATGAAGGGGTTCCGCTCCGGCAAGAAGGAGAACAAGATGGGATGCCGGGCTTCGGACACGGCCGAGCTGGTCATGGAGGACTGCCAGGTCCCCGACGCCCAGAGGCTGGGCGGAGAAGGGGAAGGGTTCATCGATGCTCTGCGGGTCCTCGATGGCGGCCGGATCGGGATCGGCGCGCTGGCCGTCGGCATCGCCCAGGGCGCGCTCGACCAGGCGCTCGCCTACGCCAAGTCGCGGCATCAGTTCGACCAGCCGATCGCCAGCTTCCAGGCGGTGCAGTGGATGCTGGCCGACTCCGCCGTGGAGGTGGACGCGGCCCGCCTCCTGGTGCAGCGCGCGGCGTTCCTGAAGGATGCGCGGCAGGAGGTCACCGCCGCCGCCTCCATGGCGAAGCTGTACGCCTCCGAGATGGCCATCCGTGTCACCAACCGTGCCGTGCAGGTCCACGGCGGATACGGGTACATCAAGGAGTACCCCGTCGAGCGCGCCTACCGCGACGCCCGGATCGCCACCATCGGCGAAGGGACCTCGGAGATCCAGCGTCTCATCATCGCCCGCCGCCTCCTGGGCCAGGCCCGGGAGCAGGCGCCGTGACCCAGGGGCTGGCGTCCTCGGTCGCCGCCGGCGATCCGCTGGCCCTGGCGCGCGCCATCTCCCTGGTCGAGGAGGGGAGCGAGCGGGGGGAGGAGATCGTCGCCGCCCTCTTTCCGCGCACCGGCCGGGCCTCCGTGATCGGCATCACCGGCCCGCCGGGGGCGGGGAAGAGCAGCCTGGTGAACCGCCTGGTCGCGCTGTACCGCTCGCGCGGCCGCGCGCTGGGGGTCATCGCGGTCGACCCGAGCAGCGCCTTCAGCGGCGGCGCCCTCCTGGGGGACCGGATCCGGATGCAGCAGCACGCCCTCGATCCGGCCGTCTTCATCCGCTCGATGGCGACGCGCGGGCAGTCCGGCGGGCTGAGCCGGGCCACCCGGGACGTCGTCGACCTGATGGACGCCTCCGGGCGCGACCCGATCCTGATCGAGACCGTGGGCGTGGGTCAGGACGAGGTCGATGTCGTGCGCGTGGCCGACACGGTCCTGGTGGTCCTGACGCCCGGGCAGGGGGACGACATCCAGGCGATCAAGGCGGGGCTGCTGGAGATCGCCGACGTGTTCGTGATCAACAAGGCCGATCATCCGGGGGCCGACCGGCTGGCGGGCGATCTGCAGGGGATGCTCTCCCTGGGGGAGCGCGCCGGCTGGACGCCGCCGATCGTCAGGACGGTGGCGACCGAGGGGGGCGGGGTCGAGGACCTGGCCGCGGCGGCCGAGCGCCACGCCCGCTTCCTGCGCGACGGAGGCGACCTGGCGGCCCGCCGCCGCGCCGGGCTCTCGTCCCGGTTCCTCGAGATCCTGCGCGACCGGTTGCTGGCGCGGATCGTGGCGGCCGACCCCGGGCAGGAGGAGCTGTCCGCCTGCGCCGCCCGGCTCGAGGCGCGGCAGACCGATCCGTACACGGCCGCCCGCGAGATCCTGGAGCGCCTTCCGGGGCTGGAGGGCGGGACGGCCAGGGCCTGCGCGCTCGATCACCTGGGGATCGCCGTGCGCCGCATCGAGGATCGGCTGGCGCTCTACCGCGACGTGCTGGGGCTGGCTCCCGCCGGCATCGAGGAGGTGCGGGGGCAGGGGGTGCGCCTGGCGATGTTTCCCGCCGGCCGGACGCGCATCGAGCTTCTGGAGCCGCTCACGGAGGAATCTCCCATCGCCCGCTTCCTCGAGTCCCGCGGCGAGGGGATCCACCACATCTGCTTCGAGGTCGAGGATCTGGCCGGCATGGTGGATCGGTTCAGGCAGGCGGGGGCGGCGCCGGCCGGGGCGCCGGGCGCGCCGGGCGCCGAGGGGTCCCGCATCGCCTTCATCCATCCGCGGGGGACGGGCGGCGTCCTGATCGAGCTGCGGCAGCGCGCGCCGGCGAAGGCGAAACGCGAGGGCCGGCGGAGACGCCCGGAGTGAAAGGCGCGCGATGAACAAGGTGGTCGGGGACGCCGACGAGGCGATCCGCGACGTCCAGGACGGCGCCTCCATCATGATGGGCGGCTTCGGCCTGTGCGGCATCCCGGAAAACCTGATCGAGGCCCTGGTGCGCCGGGGCACCCGGGACCTCACCGTCATCAGCAACAACGCCGGGACCGGCGACTACGGCATCGGCCTGCTCCTCGCCACCCGGCAGGTGCGGAAGATGATCGCCACCTACGTGGGCGAGAACGACCTGTTCGAGCGGCAGGTCCTCTCGGGGGAGATCGAGGCCGAGCTGGTCCCCCAGGGGACCTTCGCGGAGAGGATCCGCGCGGGCGGGGCTGGCATCCCCGCGTTCTTCACTCCGACGGGATACGGCACGCCGGCCGCGGAGGGGAAGGAGACGCGCGCCTTCGGTTCGAAGCGCTGCGTCCTGGAGACCGCCCTGACCGCCGGCTTCGCCTTCGTGAAGGCGTTCCGCGGCGACCGGCTGGGGAACCTCGTCTACAGGAAGACGGCGCGCAACTTCAACCCGATGATGGCGACCGCCGCCCGCGTCACGATCGCCGAGGTGGAGGCGCTCGTCGAGCCCGGGTCGCTCGATCCGGACCAGGTCCACACGCCGGGCGTCTACGTGGCGCGCATCTTCCAGGGAGCCGGGTATGAAAAGCGAATCGAGCAGAGAACGACTCGTCCGGCGGGCGGCCGCTGAGCTGCGGGACGGCTACTACGTCAACCTCGGCATCGGCATGCCGACGCTGGTGGCCAACCACGTGCCTCCCGGCATGCGCGTCGTCTTCCAGTCGGAGAACGGCATGCTGGGCGTCGGGCCGTTTCCCGTCGAGGGGCAGGAGGACCCCGACCTCATCAACGCCGGCAAGCAGACAGTCAGCGAGACGCCCGGCTGCTCCTACTTCCACAGCGCCGATTCGTTCGCCATGATCCGCGGCGGTCACATCGACCTGACGATCCTCGGGGGGATGGAGGTCGACGAGGAGGGGAACCTCGCCAACTGGATGGTCCCCGGCAGGATGGTCAAGGGCATGGGAGGCGCCATGGATCTCGTCGCCGGGGCGCGCCGGGTGATCGTGATGATGACCCACGCGACCAAGGAGGGGGAGCCCAAGGTCCTGCGCCGCTGCCGCCTGCCCCTGACCGGCGCGGGAGTGGTGGACAGGATCATCACCGATCTGGCCGTCATCGACGCGGACGCGGGCGGCCTGGTCCTCCGGGAGATCGCTCCCGGGACGACCGTCGATCAGGTGATGGCGGTGACGGAAGCCCGCCTCCGCCCGGACCCCGAGGGCGTCCGGATCATGCTGCAGGCCTGAGTCAGCGGCTGCGGCGGGCGGTGTCCCGGTGCGCCGGCGGGGAGGCGACCACCCGATCGCGTCCGGCCTGTTTCGCCGCGTACAGGGCCCTGTCGGCCTTCTCCAGGAAGCCCGGAATCGACCCCGGGTAATCGGCAGGGTAGGCGGCGATTCCCACGCTGATCGTCGTGCGCATGATGTCCTGCCCCAGGAGGACCTCCAGCCTGGCGACGCGCCTCCGGATCCTCTCGGCGATCCGCGTGGCGCCGGTCAGGTCGGTCTCCGGCAGGAGGATGCAGAACTCCTCGCCGCCGTACCGGCACGGGACGTCGGCGGCCCGCATCGTCTCGCGGATCACCTCGCCGAGGCGCTGCAGGTACCGATCGCCCGCCAGGTGGCCGAGCCTGTCGTTGATCTCCTTGAAGGAGTCCAGGTCGAGCATCAGGACCGTGAAGGTGCTGCCGTAACGCCGCGTGCGCACCTGCTCCTCCTCCAGCTTGCGGAAGAAAAAATCGCGCAGGTAGAGGCGGGTCAGCTGGTCGACGGTGGCCAGCTGGAAGTTGCGCGCGTTCTCCAGGGCGATGGCCGCCTGCTGGGCGATGATGGTGAACACGGAGAGGTGATCCACGGTGTAGGCCTGGGGGCGCGGGCTCTCGACGCACAGGACGCCGATCGCCTGGCCGCTGAAGACCAGGGGAGCCGCCATGATAGACCGGATCGAAGAGTCGAGGATCACCGGGGCGCACTGGATGGAATCACGGTCGATCGCCATGTCCTGCACCAGGAGCGGGCGCCGCGTCTCCACGACCCAGCTGGTGAACCCCTCGCCGAGGGAGCGCTCGGGCCGGGGCTGCACCACCCCGTCGCGCGCCACGTACTCGGTGTAGCTCTCCTGCGGGAGCTTGTGGTAGAGCGACAGGAAGAGGTGGGGAGCGTCGAGGATGCGCCCCAGGTGCTTGCTCACCTGGGCGAAGACCACCTCCGGGTCCAGGCTGGTGCTGATCTCCCGCCCGATCGTGTTCAGGATCCGGAGCTCCCGGGAGCGATCCTGGAGCTGCTCGTTGGTGTCGGTCAGCTCGGTGCGCGCCCGGTGCAGCTTCTTCAGCAGCCCGCTGGCGAGCAGGATGGTGGCGGCGAGCGGCAGGAAGCCCCAGAGCCCGATCCCGCCATAGAGGAGCGCCAGTCCCAGGCCGAGCGGCATGGTGAACACTTCCAGGGAGCTCAGGAAGCGCACGTAGGAGGCCAGGTGCGGGATCACCGGCTCTCCCTTCAGGAGCATCGCCACGACCATGATGGCGACGTTCGTGACGTTGTAGGCGACGAACAGCGCCACCACGCAGAGGACCGTTCCCCAGGTGAGGACGTCGAACCTCCAGTAGCGCTCCAGCGCCACGGACAGCCACTGGCCGACGACGGCCGCGATCACCAGACCGCCCGTGTTCAGGCTGAGGACCTGCAGGAACGGGTTCTGGCGGGCGCGCGGATCGCGCGCCCTCAGCCCGCATCCGAGGACCGCCCCGCCGCAGGCGACGGTGATCGGCAGGGGGTGGGGCAGGACGCAGAGCGCCGTCATGAGATACGCCATGTCGAGGGAGATCGACAGGCTCGCGCGCGGGAAGATCGAGAAGCTGAAGTACCAGGCGAAGCCGATGAACAGTGAGAAGACGACGACGGGGAGGATCTCCCGCTTGAGGAGATCCTGGGCCAGGGCGACGTTCCAGGCGGTGGCGAGGGCGGCCCCGAGCCCGAGGGAATAGGCGTACAGGCGGAACCGGCGCTCCTTCCGCTGCGCGGCCCGTCGGACCCTCAGCTTGTCCGTGACCTCCAGCGTCCCGGCGACCGACACACTGACCCCCGCGAGATTCCGGAGGGCAAATCTAGGTGGCGGGCGGGCCCCACGCAAGCGGGCGTTTGACACCCCGAAAAGGTCTCCCCTAAGATGAGACGGTCCCATGGAGCGGGTGCGGATCATGCCGCGTCGCCAGGAGAGGCTCGTGGTCACCCTTCCTCCCGATCCGGCGCTGGCGCGCCTGGCGCGGCGCGTGGCGCAGCACTTCCTGAGGCAGCAGGGCCTGGGAGCGGCCGCGGCGCGGAAGGGCGCGCGCGCGGTGGAGAGGCGCTGCCGGAGGATCCTGGAAGCGGCCGCCGCCGCGGCCCGCTCCCGGCGCCCCCTGGTCCTCGTCCTGACGTCCACGGGGCCCTTTCTCGAAGTGCTGGGCCCGCGCCGGGCCTCCGGGACCGGCCGCCGCCTGTGCCGCTTCCAGCGGCCCCGACCCTGCTGAGCCCGGGCACGCCGGGCCCCGGCATCGCCCTTGTCCTGGGGGCGGGCGGAGCGCGCGGAGTCGCCCACGCAGCGGTCCTCGGCAGGCTGCGGGCGGAGCGGATCCCGATCGACGCGATCGTCGGCTGCAGCGTCGGCGCGCTCGTCGGCGCCATGCACGCCGCCGTGGGGATGAGCCCGGAGGAGATGATCGCGGCCTCGCGGCTTCTCACCCCCGCCGCGCTGTTCAACTTCGCCCTGTCGCGCTGGAGCCTGCCGGTCCTGTCAAAACCGGCGCTGGGGCGGTCGGGCGCCATCCCCGGCTTCCTCGAGCGCCTGGAGAGCTCCTCCTTCGACAGGCTGCACCACGGTGTCCGGCGGCTTGGCGTCCTCACCTACGATCTGCTGCACCGGGAAGAGGTCCTGGTGCACGGCGGTTCCGGCGTCCCCGCGGCCCTGACCCCGCTCGACGCCATCAAGGCCTCGGCCGCCATCCCGGGGCTGTTCCCGCCCCTGCGGGCCTCCATCGGCGGGAGGCGGCGGCGGCTCGCTGACCCCGGCTTCTTCACGGCCGTGCCGGTGGAGCGTGCGTTTGCGACCCCGATCGGCGCGCTGCGGGTCATCGCCGTCGACCTGTCGATCCGCGTCTGCGTGCGGCAGGCGCGGCGCGGCTACTGGCGCCACCTCGAGCTGGCCTGCGGCGACCGCCTCGTCACCCTGAGGCCGGACGTGCGGGGCTGCGGCACGATCTTCTCGCGCCCGGGGGATGTCGATCGCCTGGTCGCGGCGGGCGAGGCGGTGGTCTCGGACGCCGCGCTGGCGCGGATCCGCTCCTGGATTCCCCGGGAGGCCGCGCGGCGGGCGGGTTTCCTTGACACCCTCCGGTACGGGTGCTAGCATGCGCTCCCTTTTTCGGAGCCGGCGATGATCGCGCTCGGGGTGATCGGGGGCAGCGGATGGTACCAGATGCCCGGCCTCCGGAACCCGCGCGAGGAGAAGGTGCCGACGCCCTTCGGCGACCCTTCGGATCGCTACCTGGTCGGCGTCCTCGGCGGCCGGGAGGTGGCCTTCCTGGCGCGCCACGGCCGCGGCCACCGGCTGCTCCCTTCCGAGATCAACTTCCGCGCCAACATCTATGGCTTCAAGGCGCTCGGCGCAGAGCGCCTCGTCTCGGTGAGCGCCGTCGGCAGCCTGCGGGAGGAGCTGCGGCCCCTCGACGTCGTGCTGCCGGACCAGTTCATCGACTGGACGGGGGGGCAGCGCCCCTCGACGTTTTTCGGAGGCGGGATCGTGGGGCACGTCTCGCTGGCCGATCCCGTGTGCGCCGCCCTGATCTCGGTCCTGGCCGAGGCGGCCCGGGAGACGGGCGCGCGCCTGCACAGGGGCGGGGCCTACCTGTGCATCGAGGGGCCGCAGTTCTCCACGCGCGCCGAGTCCCGCCTGTACCGCTCCTTCCGGGCGGACGTGATCGGCATGACCAATGTCCAGGAGGTGAAGCTGGCCCGCGAGGCGGAGATCTGCTACGCCACGCTCGCCCTGGTGACTGACTATGATTGCTGGCGCGACGCCGGCGCGGCGGTGAGCGTCGAGGAGGTCGTCGCCAGGCTGAACGACAACGCCCGCACCGCCCGGGCGATCGTACAGAGGGCGCTCGAGACGCTGCCGGAGGAGAGGGACTGCCCCTGCTCCCGCGCCCTGGCCGGCGCCATCCTGACCGACCGCGCCCACATCCCCCCCGAGGGACGCGCCCGCCTGCGCCTCATCATCGGAAAGTACCTGGACTAGTCGATGTCCCTGCTGGTGGTCGGGTCCGTGGCGTTCGATTCGGTCCGGACGCCCCACGGGTCGGCCCGCGAGGTCCTCGGCGGGTCCGCCGTCTACTGCGCCGTCGCCGCCTCCTACTTCACGCGCGTCCGCATGGTGGCGGTGGTCGGGGAGGATTTCGGGGAGGCGCCCATGGCCCTGCTGCGCGGGCGGCAGATCGACGTCTCGGGGATCGAGGTGTGCCGGGGAGAGACCTTCCGCTGGTCGGGCGAGTACTCCGAGGATCTCAACGATCGCACCACCCTCTCCACGAGCCTGAACGTCTTCGAGTCGTTCAAGCCCAGGTTCCGCAAGGCGGACGTCGGCGTCCCGTACCTGTTCCTGGGGAACATCGATCCCGACCTGCAGGGCCAGGTTCTGCAGCGCGTGCGGCCATCCCTGGCGGCCTGCGACACGATGAACTTCTGGATCGAGGGGAAGACCGACAGCCTCAAGCGGCTGCTCGCGCGCGTCGACGGGCTGGTGATCAACGACTCCGAAGCGCGCCTGCTCGCGGGCGAGATCAACACGGTGGTCGCGGCGCGCCGCCTGCTCGCCCTCGGCCCCCGCTTCGTGGTGATCAAGCGGGGGGAGTACGGCGCCGCGCTGTTTGCGGGCGGGCACTATTTCGCCGTGCCGGCCTACCCGGTGGAGCGCCCCGTCGACCCGACGGGAGCGGGGGACAGCTTCGCGGGCGGCTTCATGGGGCACCTGGCCCGCCGCGGCGAGTCCTCCGGGGGGGCCCTGCGCGAGGCGATGATCTACGGCAGCGTCCTGGCCTCTTACTGCGTCGAGGACTTCAGCCTGGACCGGCTCGCCGGGCTGACCTCGGAGGCGATCGAGCGGCGCTCCCGGGAACTCCGGGACTTCCTGAGCGTGGACGAGCCGGCGGAAAGCCGGTGATCCCCACCACCGCCGGCAGGTTCGCGGGCCGCCTCGCAGTCTTCCTTCCGGCCTTCCTCGCCCCTTCGGCGGTCGCGCTCGCGGCCGCGGCCCGCAGCCGCTATCTCCTGCCGGTTCTGGCGACCGCCGCCATCTACCCGTTCATGGCGCAGCTGATCCTGCGCGGCCGCCGCGTGGCGGCCGCCGGAGCCACGCTCCTCTGGGCGGCCTCCCTGTCCGCGTCCGTGATCCTCCTGGCGGCCCGTGATCCGGCCGGGACGGAGGGCCTGGTGATCCATGGAGCGACCTACCGCGACGAGATGTTCGCGTTCATCCGCAGCGGGGCCGGGAGAGAGAGCGACGCGACGCTCTTCCTGCCCCAGCACCTCCTGCACCTGGGCGCCTTTGCGCTTCTCGCGGCGGCCTCCGGCGGAATCCTGGGGATGGCGCTGGGAGCGGTCATGGTCGGATACATGTCGTACTACGTCGGGGCCCTCGCCGCGGCGGGTGGGGCTCCGGGGATCGCCCTGGCCCTGGGCTGGCCGCCCTGGGCGATCCTGCGCGTGGCTGGCTATGTGCTCCTGGGGATCGCTGTCGCGCAACCCGGGATCGAGGCCGCTGCGCGACGGCGGCGCGCGCGCCGCTCCGGGTTGGCCCTCCCGGCGCTCCCGCCGGCCGGCCCGGCGTGGTACCTGGCGGCGCTCGGCCTGCTGCTCCTGGACGCGGCGCTCAAGGCGCTGCTGGCGCCCGCCTGGGCCGCCCTGCTGCGCCCCTGCCTGGGCGGCTGAGGCATGCCCTGTTTCCGGGGGCAGCGCCTCCGCCGCGCGGGGGCGTGTCGGACCGAGCCCGTGGCCGCGCCGTGTGCCGCGGCCGGGCGAGGGAGACCCGAGGGGCGCCGTGCCGGTGGGCAGCCTGGGCCCGTCCCGGCGCGGCGACCCCGTCCCCCGCGAGGCGGAGCGGCCGCCACCAGAAGGTGGAGATGTCCCAGATTGAGTGGTTCTTGACAGTCTCCGTTGCCGGCCGCTAGGATGGGCCACCACCACCGGAGAATCAGGGCATCGGAGGGGCGCCGCATGACACCGCGAATCGTCTCCGGCGGCCTCGACGGCAGGGGACTGCGGGTCGGCGTCGTCGTCAGCCGCTTCAACGATTTCATCTCGGAGAGGCTCCTGCAGGGGGCCCTCGACTGCCTGGAGCGCCACGGGGTGGCCGGCAAGGACATCACGGTGGCACATGTCCCCGGCGCTCTGGAGATTCCCGTGGCGACCCGGCGCCTGGCGCTGTCACGGCGCCACGACGCGGTGATCGCCCTGGGCTGCGTCATCCGCGGCGAGACCTCGCATTACGAGCAGGTGTGCGCCGAGGTGGCGCGGGGCGTCGCCAGCGTGGCGCTCCAGACGGGCCTGCCGGTCACCTTCGGCGTGCTCACGACGGAGAACCTGCACCAGGCGATCGAGCGCGCCGGGGCCAAGGGCACCAACAAGGGGTGGGACGCCGCCCTCGCCGCCATCGAGATGGCCTCCCTCTTCAAGCAGCTGGAGTGACGATGGGATCGCGGCGCAGCGCGCGGGAGTATGCCCTCCAGATGCTCTACCAGTCGGACGCTTCCGGCGCGCCGATCGGCGACGTCCTGGCGCAGTTCTGGACCGAGCGCGACGTCCCCGGTGACGTGCGCGAGTTCGCCGAGAGGCTGGCGCGCGGCACCGCCGCGGCGCTGCCGGAGATCGATGCCCTCCTGATCCAGTCGCTCGAGAACTGGCGGCTGGAGCGGCTGGCGATCGTCGACCGGAACGTCCTGCGTCTGGCCGTCTTCGAGTTCCTCCACGAGCCGGAGACCCCCCCGATCGTGGTCATCGACGAGGCGATCGAGGTGGCCAGGAGATTCGGCGGCGACGACTCCTGGCAGTTCACCAACGGCATCCTGGACGCCATCCGCAAGCGGCTGGAAAAGGGGGGCCAGTCCCCTCGATGACCATTTCGTAATTCAGGCTCCGGCCGGCCCCACGGCGCCTCGAACCCCGCCGTTGCGATTTCCCGGACAGGCCCCTAGATTCTACCGATGACGACAGGCCGGCCCGCATGCCTGTGCGGCGGGCCGGTGTGCGGACGGGCCGTATCGGGCGTGCTCTACGGCGACAACGCGGTGAGCCGGCGCCCGATCGGCGACCTGAGGGGGCTGGAGATCTTCGTGTGCCAGGCAGGGATCGCCCTCGAGAACGCCCTTCGGCAGCGGCGCCTCGAATCGATGTCCGCCGGCGACGCGCGCCGCGCCACGGTCCGGCATGGCTGACGGGCGCGGCGCACGCCTCGAACGCGACAGGCTGGAGCGCGAGTTCTTCGCGGAGATGGAGGAGATCTTCGACGCCCTGGCGGCGGACCTGCGCGCGCTCGCCGCCGCGCCGGAGAAGGGGCGCCCGTGCCAGGCGCTGATCAACCCGATCTTTCGCGGCGTCCACTCCCTCAAGGGGATCGCGGGCAGCCTCGGGTTCCACGGGCTCGCCGACCTGGCCCACGCGTTCGAGGATCTCCTGGATCGCCTGCGCCTGGGGCGCGCGGATCTGACGCGGGAGACCATCGGCCTGATGGAGTCGTCGGTGGACGCCCTCTTCCATCTGGCGCGCGACGTCAGGCACGGCACGTCCGCCGCGCGTGACTTCGCCGAGCTGCGGGCGCGCCTGCACGCCGGCGCCGCCGCGCCCCCCTCCGGAGCGGGCGCCGACCCCCTGGACAGCCTGGCGCTCGACCCCGGGCTGAGGTCCTCCCTCAGCCAGTACGAGGAGGGGCGATTGAGGGAGCGCCTGCGGGCGGGCGGCCGGGTCTACCTGGCGCGCCTGCGGCTCGACCCGCAGCGGTTCGATGAGCAGATCAGGGAGGTGACGCGCGAGGTCGGCCGGACGCTGGAGGTCCTTGGCGTCTTTCCCGATCCCGTGGCCGCCGCCCCCGGGCCGGCGCCGGAGGCGGTCGGCTTCGCCATCCTGGCCGCCGGCGAGGCGTTCCCCGGGTCCCGGGGTGGCGCGATCGCGGGCGTTCCCGTCGAGGCCACGGAGATCGGCCCCGCCCTCCCGGCCGGATCGGAGGAGGGGATCGCCCCGCCCGCGGCCGATGGGGTCGGCGATCTCCACGGCCTCTCGGGATCGCTCCGCGTTCCGGTGGAGCGCCTGGACGAGGTCCTGGCGCAGGTGGGGGATCTGTCGATGGCGGCGATGGCGCTGCAGCGCAGCGCGCGCGCGGCGCGCGACGCCCACCCCGGGGACCGCGCGCTGCGCGATCTGGAGCAAAAGATCGGCGCCCTCCTGCTGCGGCTCCGGCCCCTGCAGCGCAGCGCGGTGAAGATTCGGCTGGTGCCCCTCGGGCAGGTCTTCAACAGGCTGGCGCGCCTGGTCGACCGGACGGCGCGTGCGGCCGGAAAGGAGGTCGATCTGCGCACGCTCGGGGGCGAGGTCGAGATCGACAAGGCGGTGATGGACGAGCTGGCGACCCCCCTGATGCACCTCCTGCTCAACGCCCTGGACCACGGGATCGAGCTTCCACATAAGCGCGCCCGCGCCGGCAAGCCGGCCCGCGGCCGCCTGGTCCTGAGCGCCTTCCAGAGGGGCGGTCACGCGCTGATCGAAATGAGCGACGACGGGGGCGGGATCGACCTGGCCGCGGTGCGGGCCGCGGCGGAGGCGGCCGGGCGTCTGGCGCCCGGCGCCCCGCTGTCGCGCGCTGAGGCCCATGAGATGATCTTCGCGCCGGGTTTCAGCACGGCGCGGACCGTCAGCCGCGTCTCGGGGAGAGGCGTGGGGCTCGACGTGGCGCGGCGGGCCATCCGCCGCCTCAAAGGGTCGATCCAGACGCGCTCGATCGAAGGCCACGGGACGACCTTCACCGTCACGGTGCCGGTCAGCTTGGTGCTCGTTCCGGCATTGATCGTCCGGGCGGGCGGGCAGCGCTTCGCCATCCCGATCGGCTCCGTCCGTGAGAACGTCAGGCTGGAGCCCTCGCGCCTCCGCCGGGTCGATGGAATCCAGGTCTACGATCATCCCCGGGGGCCCCTGCCCCTGGTGCGTTTCGAGGACCTGATCCCCTCGCCCTCGGACCGTCCGGAGACGCCCCCGGGGGGGTACGCGGTCGTCGCCGGACCGCCGGGACGTCCCGTCGGGATCGTGGTCGACGGGTTCATCGGGCGGCAGGAGATCATCATCAAGCCGATCGGCGGGCTCCTGGAGGAGGTCCCCGGGCTCGCCGGGGCGGCCGACCTGGGGGACGCGGTTGCGGTCCTGGTCCTCGATCCCGAGAGCCTCGTCGTGGGAGAGCCTCATGGTGGCCCCGTCTGCTGAGACCGCGCCCGATCCCTCGCCCCCCGCCGGAGCGGGACCTCTTCTCGTGTTCCAGGCGGCTGGGCAGGCGCTCGCGCTGCCGCTTTTGACCGTCGTCGAGGTCGTTCCCTTCCGCCCCCCGACTCCGGTGCCGTGGATCGATCGCGCCGTCCTCGGCCTCCTGCCGCTGCGCGGGCGCATGGTCACGCTGGTGGATCTCCGGAACCGTCTGGGGCTGCCGCCGCGCCCCCCGGGCGGGCGCGCGCAGGTGATCATCGTGGAGACCCCCGGAGGGCTCGTGGGACTCGTCGTGGACGCCGTGACGCGGGTCGGCGGGGCGCGCACGGAGGCGCCCCGGGCGGCCCCGGCCGCGCTGGGGCTGGCGCGCCCCGGGATGTGCCGCGGGGTGCTCGAGGGCGCCGAGGGAGACGTTGTGCTTCTCGATCCCGATTCCGTGATCCGGGGTGGACCGTGATGCTCGCCTGCCCGGGGTGCGGCCGGCGCTATCGCCTCGACGCAACGCGCTTCCCGCCGGGGCGCCGCGCGCGCTGCCGGGAGTGCGGCAACGTCTTCGTCCCCGCGCCGCCGGAGCGCCCCGCGCCCGCCGGCATCGCGGTCAGCGGGTCCACGACGCCCGCCAGGGGCCATCCCGAGCGCCCCCTGGCGCTGGTGGCGGACGAGGACCGGGAATTCCGCGATCTGCTGGTCCGCACCCTGGCGGCGCTGGGGTGCCGGGTCGAGACCACGGACGACGGCGAGGCGGCATTCCGGCTCGCCGTGGCGCGCCGCCCGGATCTCATGATCCTGAACGTCTATTTGAAGAAGCTCCTGGGGGTGGCGGTCTGCGAAGGGGTCAAGGGGAGCCCCGATCTCAGGGCCACCAGGGTCGCGCTCATCGGGACGGTCTTCAAGTCGGGCAGATTCATGCGCCGCCCGGGGAACCTCTACGGCGCGGATGACTACTTCGAGGACGTGCTCCCGGAGCGTGAGATCCGGGAACGTCTCGAGGGCCTGCTCCGGGGCCGGAGGGCGCCGGCCCGTCCCGCGGGTGACGGGGCGGCCGCCGGGGGCGGGGCGCCGCGACCGGCCGCCCTCGACCCGGCGGAGGAGGCGGCGGTGGAAGCTCTCGGAAGCGGCCCCTCCCGCCCGGCGCCCGCCGCGCCTGCGAAGGCGGATTCGGAGGAGCACCTCGATCCGCGCCAGGAGATCCACCGCCTGGCGCGCATCATGATCTCGGACCTGAAGATCTACCACCCCGAGGAGTTCCGCCGGGCGCTCCTGGAGCGCACGATCTCCTCCGTTTTCAGGGAGGAGATGACCCAGGCCAGGGACCTGATCGTCCGGCGTTTCCCCGAGCTGCCCGACCGTCTCGAAATCCTGACGGCGGCGCTCAAGGGGGGGCTCGGTCAGGAGCGAGCCGCCGCGGCGCGCCCCGCCGCCGGCCGGTGACGAACGATCCGCCGGAAGCGGAGCGCACGGCGCTCGTGGCCATCGGCTGTTCCGCGGGCGGGCCCCAGGCCCTGATCGCGATCCTCCCGGCGCTGCCGCGCGGCGCGGGCGCCGCGATCGTGGTGGCGCAGCACATGCCGGGACGCTTCACGACCCTGTTCGCCGCAAGGCTCGCCCGCCTGTGCGCCCTTCCGGTCCGTGAGCCGCAGGACGGCGAGGCCCTGCGGCCGGGAGAGATCTACATCGCCCGGGGAGGCCAGCAGACGACGCTCGCCGGCCCCCCGGAGGCGCCGGTCTTCAGGGTGCGGCCGCGGGCCCCCGGAGAACGCTACTCTCCGTCCGCCGACCTGCTCATGGCGTCGGCCGCCGCCGTCTTCGGACCGGGCGCCCTCGGCGTGCTGATGAGCGGGATGGGGGGCGACGGGGTGGCGGGGCTCAAGGCGATCAAGGAGCGACGCGGGAGGACGATCGCCGAATCCGAGCGCAGCGCCGCCGTCTTCGGCATGCCGCGGGAGGCGATCCGGGCGGGGCTCGCGGACCGGGTCCTGTCGCGCGAGGAGATCGCCCTCGAAATGGCGCGTCTCATCTGATCCGGGCCGCTCTCCGTCTGACCCGGAGGGCCCATCCGGCGGCCGATTACAGGATGGCAACCACGGCGCCCGGGACCTATATTCGGGGTCGTGGGCAAGCTCCGGGACGTCGAGGGCGGCGCCGCGGGGCGGGATGATCCAGCGTCCCGCGGGGCCGAGCTGCGCAACATGTTCAGCAGGGCGCGCGCCTTCACGGAGGAGCTCCTTCAGGAAAACGAGCGCCTCCGCCTGCGCGTCGCCGGCCTGACCCGCGAGCTGGAGCAGCGCGCCGCCGCGTCGCCGGCCGCCGAGGTCGCGAGGCTGACGGAGCAGGTGCGGGCCCTCCAGGTGGAGCGGGACGACCTGCTGAACCGCTTCCAGCAGGTGGAGGCGACGAACCGGGAGGTGGCCGCCCGCTACGACGAGATCGAGACGCAGAACAGCCAGATCGCCAACCTGTACGTCGCCTCCTACCAGTTGCACGCCACCCTGAACTTCACGGAGGTCCTGGACACCATCAGGGAGATCCTGATCAACCTGATCGGGGCGGAGGCCTTCGCGGTCTACTGGGTCGATGAGCGCTCAGGCGTCCTGAGACGGGAGGCCAGCCAGGGGATGGACGCGCCGATCCCGGAGGTGGTGCGCTGCGAGGAGGGGCCCCTGCGGCAGGCGGCGGGGGGAGGGGAGTCGTACTATGCGGACCCTCTCCCGGACCCCCGGCGCGTGGACCTCTCTCATCCGATCGCCTGCATCCCGCTGCTGATCGGCGCGCGGACGATCGGGGTGATCGCCATCTACCGGCTCCTGCAGCAGAAGAGCCGCTTCTCGCCGGTCGACTTCGAGATCTTCACTCTTCTCGGCGGGCACGCCGCGACGGCGCTGTTCAGCTCGAGGCTCTACCAGCGCTCGGAGCGCAAGCTCTCGAACCTGCAGGGGTTCCTGGACATGCTCACGGCGCCCAATCCCTGAGGGACCCCGGAGAGAGGGTATGAGCCCCACCACGTTCCTGGTCGTCGAGGATTCGCCCACGATGCGGCAACTCCTCGCTGTCTCTCTGCGGCGGCTGCAGGGGTGCCGGATCGTGGAGGCCGTGGACGGCGTGGACGGGCTGAAGAAGCTGACGACCGAGAAGGTCGACCTGGTGATCACCGACATCAACATGACGATGATGGACGGCCTGAAGCTCATCACCCTTATCCGTGAGAACCCGAGGACCAGGTCCCTCCCGGTCATCATCGTGACCACCGAGGGGGCCGACGCCGACCGCCAGCGTGGCATGGCCCTCGGCGCCGACGCCTACATCGCCAAGCCGATTCAGCCCTCCGATCTCCTGAGGACGGTCACCGCGCTCCTGGACAGGGCGCGCGACTGAGCCGCCCCGGCCGCCGCGACGTGCGCCCGCCGCGGGCCGTCCTGCCACCAGCACACCGCGAACAGGGCCCACAGGGCTGCCCCGCGGTCGGCGCGGCGCGCCCGGTGCTCGTCGAACCACCTCCCCGCCACCCGCGGGTCGATCCCCAGCGCCTCCCGCAGCGTTCGCGCTGACACGACCTCGGAGTACAGGGGGGCGAGCGGCCCGGCGATCCAGTGGCCGACGGGGACCTCGAACCCCCGCTTCGGCCCCGCCAGGACGGCGCGCGGCACCAGGCCCCGCAGGGCCCGGCGCAGGAGACGCTTGCCCGCCAGGGGCGAGAAGTGCTCGCCCACCGGCAGCGACAGCGCCAGGCGGACCAGATCCGGATCGAGGAAGGGTGCCCGCACCTCGAGGGACTGACGCATGCTCATGCGGTCCACCTTGGCCAGCATGTCGTCCGGAAGCGGCAGGTCGATCTCGACCGCGAGCGTCCGCTGGAGCCCGCCGCCGAAGCGCCGGTAGCGGTCCTCGATCAGGGCCCGGCCCAGGCCCTCGTCCGCGGCTGCCGGCCTGAGAGCGCGGCGTTCCGCGCCGCCGCAGATTGACATCCAGGCCGCATGCGCGGTCGCCAGGTCGGAGGACAGGCCGTCGAGCAGCTTGCGGGCCCGGCGCACGGCCCCGGCCGCCCCGCCGCCGTGCCGGGAATGGAGGGGGGCGAGCAGCAGCTCCAGGGCGGCACGGGCGGCTCCGGGGAGGCGGCGCAGCAGGTGGTGGGCGGCGAGCGCCCGGTAGAGGCGGTAGCCGCCGAACACCTCGTCGCCCCCGTCGCCCGAGAGGGCCACCGTCAGCTCGCGCCGCGCCTCGCGGGAGATGATCGACGCGGCGAGCGCGGACGAGTCGGCGAACGGCTCGTCGAGCGCGTCGAGGACCGGAGGGATCTCCTCCTGCAGGCGCGCCGCGCCGACCGTCACCTCGCGGTGCGCCGTCCCCAGGGCGCGGGCGGTCTCCCGGGCGCGGTTCGACTCGTCGAAGTAGGCGAGACCTGGGACGGCCATGGAGTAGGTACGCGGCGGCGCGCAGAGGAGGCCCGCCATCAGGGCGACCACCGCCGAGGAGTCCACGCCGCCCGACAGGAAGGCGCCGAGGGGGACGTCGGCTTCCAGGCGCCTCCGAACCGCCTCCCGGAGCGCCTCCCGGAGCGCCTCCCGGGGGCGCGCCGGCGGGGCTTGCTCCAGACAGTCCTCGAGGCGGTAGTAGCGCTGCACGGTCCCCGGCCTCCCCGGGGCCGCCTCCAGGAACGATGCCTGGGGGATCTTGCGCACCGCGCGGTAGATGGTCCAGGGCGCGGGGACGAAGCCGAAGGTGAGGTACAGCTCCAGCGCCTGAGGGTCGAGTTCGAGAGGAAGACCCCCGTGGTGCGCCAGCGCCCCGATCTCGGAGCCGAATACGAGGGCGCCGGGGAGTCGGGCATAGTAGAGGGGCTTCTCGCCGAAGCGGTCGCGCGCCAGCAGCAGGCTGCGAGCGGACGGGCGCCAGAAGGCCAGGGCGAACATGCCGTTGAAGCGCGGCAGGGCGTCCGCTCCCCAGGCGATCAGCGCCTGCAGCACCACCTCGGTGTCGGAGCGGGAGCGGAACCGGACGCCGCCCGCCTCCAGCTCGCGTCTCAGATGGTGCGCGTTGTACAGCTCGCCGTTGTAAACCAGCCAGCCACGGCCGAGAGGATCGCGCATCGGCTGGGCGGCGGCCTCCGTGAGATCGACGACCTTCAGGCGGCGGTGCCCCAGCCCGAGGATCGTCCTCCGTGCCGGACGGACCGG
>JACQNT010000068.1 GCA_016202915.1 Acidobacteriota bacterium | reverse complement strand
GTCTCGGCGGCGTGCGGATGGACGCGCATGACCATGCCCGGCGCAAGCTCCTCGACCCTCCGCCACTCGACGCGCATCGTGCGGCGTGCGTCGTGCGCGCAGACCAGGTGATCGCCCGTGGCTTCGACGCTGAAGCCGTCGCGCAGCTCGATGCGGAAGACCGGCTTGCGACCGTTGCACTTGACGGCGACGACCTGCGTCAGCCCATCGCCGTCGTAGACCGGCAGGCCGATGAGGCGCTTCTCGACAATCTCGCCGATCGGCATCGGTCCGGCGGTCGTGAGGACGCGCGCGTGGTAGGGCTGGCACGCCGAGCACTGCGGCTTCGGCTCGACGCCGACGTTGAACCAGACCGGCGAGTTGAACGACATCTTCTGATAGACGAGCAGGTGCTTGAGCTCGGCCTCGAACGCCTGGGCGTCGGCCTCGCTGTCGAAGTACCCCTGCGCGCGGCCCCAGCCGCCGATCGTCCGCACCACGCGGCCGATGAGCTGCTTCACGGAGCGCTCCCGCTGGGCCGTGCCCAGGGTGCCCCGGAAGTACTTGGAGGCGACGACGTTGGTCGCGGTCTGCGACCAGAACTTCGGGACCTCGACGTCCTTCTGCTCGAAGACCAGCTCCCCCTTCTCGTTGGCGATCGCGGCGGTGCGGATCTCCCACTCGATCTCGTCGAAGGGATCGACGCCGGGACGCGTGAAGCAGCGCTCGATCCTGAGCCCGTCGGCGGACCGCCTCAAGGAAAGAGGCGCCGAGAACCCGGAGTGCTGCGTTCGGGGCTGCGACTGGGGCTGCGACTGCGCCTTCTGGCTGCCGGACGCTGCCGAACCAGCCCTCCTCTCCTTGAGTTCGGACTCCTTCTTCATCGCCTCATCGCCTCCCATGGAAAGGAGCCCGGCGGGCAGCCGGCCCCGCCGGATCGGGCTCCTTCACCGCCGCCCGCGTGCGCCTTCGCGGCGCATCCGGCATCGGCCTGCAAGTTACCACACCGGGTATTTGGCCTGTCAAGAGTATTACACAAAATATTGTGGCCCCCCGCCATTTTCTCTACAACATCCTGGGTTCCGCCAGGTTGGCCTGTGGGACCGGCTGTGGAAAAGCTGTGGACCCCGGGGAGCCCTCGGAGGCATCCCCGCTGTCCCTGCATTTGAGCGCCTTCGGGACGCGCGTTGACTCCCCCGGTGCGGCGCGACTATCATCCCGCCCGCGCTCCTTCCATCTGCGACACGCGCTTCCCGCGGAGAGGTGTCCGAGTGGCTGAAGGAGCACGCTTGGAAAGCGTGTGTGGGGGAAACCTCACCGTGGGTTCGAATCCCACCCTCTCCGCCGTCGCTGCCCCTACCGGAACAGCCCGCGATCCACTCCAAGGTCCCAGGCGAGCAGGACGCCGAGCGCCAGGCTGCCGAGGCCGGCGGCGGAGCGCAGGGCGCGGTGCAGCCAGACGGATCTCCGGCGGGCGATGACCAGGGGCGCGGCGAGGGCGAGGCTCATCGCCGCCATCCCGAGGATCGATCCGGCCCCGAACATGCCGAGGTAGAGCCAGCCGATCAGTAGCGTGGGCGCGGTCGCGAGGACCAGGAGGGCCGGGCCGGCGCTCCCCGCCAGGCCCTGCAGGCCGCCGATCAGAAGCGGCCGGATCGCCGAGCGCATCGGGTGCGGGTGCCGGTGCGTCTCCTCGCCCCCGCGCGCGGCCGGCCCGGCCTCGCCGCGGTGCGGCACGGCGTGGAAGTGCAGGTGGGCGTGCGACACGCCGTCGTGGCGGTGCTCGTGGACGTGCAGCCGGTCGCGCAGCGCGCCGCACAGCGCCCACGCCCCCAGGCCGGCGAGCATCAGCGCCACGGCGAACTCGAAGGCCAGGGCCAGCCGTTCGGGGATCGTGATCCGGAGCGCCAGGATCAGGCCGCCCGCCGCCCCCAGCGTGAGGGCATGGCCGGCGCCCCAGCACAGCCCGGTGAGGAGCGATCGCCGCAGCCCGTCCCGCTCGCCGAGCACGGCGGCCACCGCCGCCAGGTGGTCGGCGTCCAGGGCGTGGCGCAGCCCGAGGACCAGGCCGAGAACGAGGATCGCCGTGAGGGACACGTCCATCGCCGGCCGGAATGTAGCACTTTTTCCCGTCGCGTTGACACTCCCCGGCAAATACACTAGCATCCGCCGGAACGCGCGTGAGTTGCAGGTGCAGGTGATCGTCTGGCGCGGGAGGCTGGCGCGACGGCCGGTTCGAGCCCCGCGCGATGCGAACCGCCAAACCCGGTCAGGCCCGGAAGGGAGCAGCCGCACGGAGGAGCTCGCAGGCGCCGCGGGTCACCTTGGACCGGCCCTCGGGCCGGCCTCCCCGTCTTGAGCGCGAACCAGCCGTGAGCTACCAGGTCCTCGCCCGCAAGTACCGGCCGCAGACGTTCGAGGAGGTGGTCGGCCAGGGGCCGATCGTGACCACCCTCCGGAACGCCGTGGCGCAGAGCCGCATCCACCACGCGTACCTGTTCTCCGGCCTGCGCGGCGTCGGCAAGACGACCGTGGCGCGGCTGATGGCCAAGGCGCTCAACTGCGGGAAGGGGCCGACCCCGCAGCCGTGCAACGCCTGCCCGGCGTGCGCCGAGATCACGGAGTGCCGCTCCCTCGACGTGCTGGAGATCGACGGGGCGAGCAACCGCGGCATCGACGCCATCCGCGAGCTGCGCGAGACGGTGCGCTACGCCCCGGCGCGGGACCGCTTCAAGGTCTACATCATCGACGAGGTCCACATGCTCACGCCGGAGGCCTGGAACGCCCTCCTCAAGACGCTGGAGGAGCCGCCGGCGCACGTGGTGTTCCTGTTCGCGACGACCGACTACCGCAAGATCCCGCTGACCATCCTGTCCCGCTGCCAGCACTTCGAGTTCCGCAAGATCCCGCACGCCGATCTGATCCAGCACCTGCGCAAGGTGGCGGAGGGGGAGAAGGTCTCGGTCCCCGCGAGCGCCCTGGACCTGATCGCGCGCCTGGCCGAGGGGTCGCTGCGCGACGCGCAGAGCGCGCTCGACCAGGTGATCGCGTTCTCCGGCGACTCGGTGACCGACGAGCAGGCGCGCACCATCCTCGGCGTCATTGACCGCGACCTGGTCACGGATTTCTTCGCCGCCGTGCGGGGGCGGGACAGCGCGCGCCTCATGGCGATCGTCGAGACGGTCTTCGACCGGGGGTACCCGCCGGTGCAGTTCCTGGAGGACCTGATGGCGCTCGGACGCGACCTCCTGCTGGCGCGCGCCGTCCCCGATCCGCGGCCGTACCTCGCCGGGAGCGCCGAGGAGATCGAGGCCCTGATCGGCCGCGCCGCCGCCTTCTCCGAGGACGAGCTCCTCCGGCTCCTCGAGCTGCTGACGCGCGAGGAGCAGCGCCTGAAGAACTCCGCGCACCCGCGGTTCCTGCTGGAGGCGCTGGCGATCAAGCTGGCGCGCCTGGCCGATCTCACGCCGATCGAGGACCTGATCGCCCGCGCCGGGGGGCCGCCCGCGCCGGACCCGGGCGTCGGATCGAAGGCGGAATCGAGAGGGGGATCGAGGTCGGACCCGAGGACGGCGGCGCCCCGGGCGCTCACGGAGGCCGCCGGGCCGCGTGCGGCGATCCTCTCAGGCGCCCCCGCCCCGGCCGCCATCCGGCTGCCGTCCGACGCGCCGGGGCCGCGCGACCAGGCGCTGGTGGAGGCGATCCTGCGGAGGGTCCAGGAGGAGCGCGGCGCCCTCGGCGGGTTCCTCGGCCAGGCCGCCTGGATGGAGATCGTCGATCAGACGCTGGAGATCGCCTTCGACGCGAAGCACGCCTTCTTCAAGGAGAAGGTCGAAAGCCGGGAGAACATCCTGTACCTGGGCGACGTGGCGCACGGTGTCGCGGGCCGCAGGCTCCAGGTCAAGGCCGTGGTGGCGGCGGCCTCCGCCCCGGGGGCGGCCTCCCTCGCGGGGGCGGGCGCGCGGAGGGCGCCGGCCGGCGAGCCGGAGGAGACGCGCAAGAAGCGCCTGCACGAGGAGGCCCTGAAGGAGCCGGTGGTGCGGAACCTCCTGGAGACGTTCGGGGGCCAGATCGTCGACGTGGAGTCGACCTGACGGGGCGGGGTGACGGCCGGCATGGATGTGCGGGCGATCATGCAGCAGGCGCAGAAGATGCAGGAGAAGCTCCAGCAGGAGATCGCCGCGCTCAAGGTGGAGGCCTCGGCGGGTGGCAGCATGGTCACGGTCACGATGGGCGGCAACCGGGAGCTGCTCTCCGTGCGCATCGATCCTCAGATATTAGAGTCGAAGGACGCGGAGATGCTCGAGGACCTGGTGCGCGCCGCCGTGAACGAGGCGAACCGCAAGGTGGAAGCGGCCCTCTCCGACAGGATGAGCGGCCTCCGCGTCCCGGGGTTCTGAGGCGATGACGCCCGCCCTCCCCGTCCCGGGGCTCTGAGACGATGCAGTTCGCGGCGCCGCTGGAGCGCCTCATCGAGCGCCTGAGGAAGCTCCCGGGGATCGGGGCCAAGTCGGCGCAGCGCCTCGCCTTCCACATCCTGCGCGCCAGTCGGGAGGAGGCGCAGGCCCTGGCCTCCTCCATCCTCGAGGTCAAGGACACGATCCGCCTCTGCGGCACCTGCTTCAACATCACCGACGTCGACCCGTGCGCCCTCTGCTCCGACGCCGGGCGCGACCGGTCGGCCGTGTGCGTCGTGGAGGAGCCGTACAACCTGGTCGCGATCGAGAAGTCGGGGCAGTTCCGCGGCCTGTATCACGTGCTGCACGGTTCGATCGCCCCGCTCCGGGGTATCGGCCCCGACGATCTCAAGATCGCCCCGCTCCTGGAGCGGCTGCGGGGAGGGGGCGGGCGCGAAGGGGCCGGCCGCCAGGATCCCGCGGAGGAGCCGGCGGTCAAGGAAGTCATCCTGGCCACCAACCCGAACGTCGAGGGGGAGTCGACGGCGGTCTACCTGTCGCGGCTCCTCAAGCCGCTCGGCGTCCGCGTCACCCGGATCGCCCTCGGGCTGCCGGTGGGCAGCGAGCTGGAGTACGCCGACGAGGTGACGGTCGGCAAGGCCATCGAGGGCCGCCGGGAGCTCTGAGGGGGCGCCGGGGTCCCGGGAGATCGGGGCCCCGGGAAATCCGGGCACCGGGAGACCTCATTGCTGAAAGCCGACGTCAAGCAGGGGCTGTTCCTCCGCATCGAGGAGTTCGCGCGGCGGCGCTACCGCCTCGTCTTCCTGGTCACCCTCCTGCTGGTCCTGGCCTCCATCATCCTTGGCCGGCGCCTCTCCCTGGACGGGGACGTGATGAACCTCGTCCCCCGCTCGAACCGGACCGTCAACACCTTCCGCGCGGCCCTGCAAGATTTCGGCAGCCTGGACTTCCTGCTGCTGCTGTTGGAGACTCGCCAGGGGCAGGGGGACGAGGACCTGCGCGACTTCGCGGATCGGGTGGCGGATCGCCTCCGCGGGATCCCCTCCGTTTCCTACGTCGAGCACAGGGTCGACACCTCGGGCCCCTTCTTCGCCTTCTTCCGCGCCAACCAGGTCCTGTTCCTGCCGCCGGACCAGGTCGGGAGGCTGGGCGCGAAGCTCAGCGACGGCGCCATCCACGCCCAGGTGCGCGAAAACCTGAGAGCGATCACGAGCCCGTCCTCCTTCTTCCAGAAGCAGCTGCTGGAGCAGGACCCGTTCCTGATCAGCCACCTGCTGTTCGAGAAGGCGCTCGGGAACAAGGGGGCCCTGGAGGTCGACCTGGCGAGCGGCTACTACCTCTCGAGGGACGGCGGCTCCCTCCTGATCATCGCGAAGCCCTCCGGGCCGGCCCAGGACATCGCCTTCGACAAGTCGCTCATGCGGGCGGTGCGGGCGGCGGTCGCCGGCGCCGCCGCCGAGTTCGAGGCGGAGCTGCGCGAGGAGGGGGCGCCGGCGGGCGGGGCCGCCGCGCGGGCGCCCCTGGTCTCCTACGGCGGCGGCCATGTCATCGCCCTGGAGGACAGCGAGCTGATCATGCAGGACATGGTGCGCAACGGCACCGTGTCGTTCCTGGTGATCGTCCTCCTCTATTACTTCTGCTACCGGCGGTTCGGCGCCATCCTCTACTCCTCGGTGCCGCTCATGGTCGGCCAGCTCCTCACCCTGGGGGTCGCCTACCTCTTCCTGCGCAACCTGAACTCGGCCACCACCGGCTTCTCGGCGATGCTGATGGGGCTGGGGACGGACTTCACCATCGTCATGTACGCGCGCTACGTCGAGGAACGGGTGCGCGGCCGCTCGCTCCCCGAGGCGCTGCGCCTGATGATGGGGGCCTCGGCCTTCGGCGTGTTCACCGGCGCCATCACCTCGGCCGGGACCTTCTATTCGATGTGCGTCACCGACTACAAGGGTCTGCGCGATTTCGGTTTCCTGGTGGGGTCGGGGATCCTGATCTGCCTGGTCGCCATCCTGTTCCTGATGCCGGCGATGATCGCCTGGAACGAAGGGCGCCGCCGCAGGAAGGACGTCTCCGGGAAGCTGTACCTGCACTCCTTCGGCATCGAGCGCGCCATCACCTGGAGCACGCGGCGCCCGCGGGCGGTCCTCGCCGCCTCGGCGGCCGCGACCCTCGCCATGGCCTGGTTCGGCGCTCGCGTCGAGTTCAGCGACAACGTGCAGGACCTGCGCTCGCCGAAGAACCGCGGCGTCCTCATGCAGGACACGATCCTGCGCCGGTTCGGCGCTTCCTTCACCCCGATGATGGTGGTCTGCCGCGCCGGGGACCTGGACACGCTGATGCGGCGGAACCGCGAGGCCAACCGCCGGCTGGACGCCTTCGTGGCCGACGGCACCCTGGAGAGGTATGAATCGATCTTCACCTACATCCCGCCGCGGCAGGACCAGGAGGAGGTGATCCGGGCGCTGCGCGCCGGGGCGGGCGGGGACTTCAACCCGGAGCGCATCGAGAGGACGTTCCGGGCGGCGCTCCGGCAGAGCGGCTTCCGGGAGGAGGTGTACGACGATTATCTGAGGACGCTCCCGGCCACTCTCCGCCCGGGCCGCCCGGTCACCCTGGAGGACCTCGAATCGGCCGGACTGGAGCGGTTCGTCAGCCGCTACGTCAGGAGGGACGACGGCGGCGGGTACCGCTCGGTCACCTACGTCTTCCTCGCCGGGACCGCCGCCCGGAGGACCGCCCCGCCGGCCGTGGTCAGGGCGCTCGACCGGCCGGCCGAGGGGATCGAGATCACCGGCGTCAACCTGGCGAGCGCCGAGCTGCGGCGCCTCTTCCGCCGCGACGCCTGGCGCGCCGTCCTGCTCGGCCTGGCGGTGGTGACCGCCCTTCTCTGGCTGGACTTCCGCAGCCTCCGGCTCACTGTTCTGGCCAATGTCCAGCTGCTGGCCGGCGTGATCTGGATGCTGGGAGTGATGCAGATCCTGGGGATCAAGATGAATTTCGTCAACGCCTTCGTCACCACGATGATCCTCGGCGTCGGCATCGACTACGGCATCCACATCATCCACAGGATCTCGCAGGAGGGCCTGGGCAATCCGGAAGGGCTCCTGGAGACCGGCAAGGCGGTCGTGATGGCCGCCCTCACCAACGTCGCCGGCTTCGGCACCATCGGCCTGTCGAACTACCCCGGCCTGCAGTCGATGGGGATCCTGTGCGTGATCGGATCGCTGACCTGCCTGATCACCGCCCTGACCACCCTGCCCGCCCTGCTGATCCTGACCCGGACCAGGGTCGCGCCGTCCTGAGCGGGCCCCTCTCAGGCATCCCCTTCCTGCCTGGACCAGCGGCTGGCCTGAACATGCTGCGGGAGCCGCAGAGTGAGGCGCCGTGCCCTGCGCCCGGCGGACCGTGCGAGACCGAGCGCCGGGGACCCGACGCGCGGGGTGCAGCGCGGCGGGCGGCGCGAGCCGAGGGGAGCGTCGCGCAGCGACGCGGACCCGTGGCCGGCGGGCGCAGGGTCGGCGCCTCAAACCGGGGATACATCAGAGGCGGCTGTTCTTGCCAAGCTTTCGGAGCCGGTGCTAAGATGAGCCCCCTTTCCGCGCTCGCCGGAGGATGTCGTGGCGTCCGAAAGCTCCTTCGACATCGTCTCCCGGATCGACCTGCAGGAAGTGGACAACGCCATTCAGCAGGCGCTCAAGGAGATCCGCCAGCGCTATGACTTCAAGGGGAGCATCTCCGACATCAGGCGCGAGAAAGGGTCCATCCATCTGACGGCCGACGACGACTACAAGCTCCGGGCCGTGACCGAGATCCTGTTGCAGAAACTGGCCGCCCGGCGCGTCCCGCTCAAGGGCCTCACCTTCAAGAAGCCCGAGGAGGCGACGGGCGGCAGCCTGAGGCAGGAGGTCGTCCTGCAGCAGGGGATCCCCCAGGAGCACGCCAGGGAGATCGTGAAGATCCTGAAGGGGACCAACCTGAAGGTTCAGACCTCGATCCTGGGCGACCAGGTGCGCGTCAAGGGAAAGAGCAAGGACGAGCTGCAGGGGGCGATCCGCACCCTGCGCGAGAGCTCCCTGCCGATCGACATGCAGTTCACGAACTACCGCTGAGGGGCGTGATGGCGGGCCAGCGGAGCGCGGCGGTCCTGGCGATCTCGATCGGCGTCCTGATCCTGGTCTCGACCACCGCGCTGCCGGCGCGATCGGAGAAGGTGGTTGCCGTGCGCGGCCGCGTGATGGACGAATCGGGGGCCGCCGTGCCGGGCCACGCCGTGCGTCTCCTGAAGTCGCGCAGCGTGGTCCAGATCGGCGGCCTCCGGTCGCGCGACCAGCACGTCGAGGAGCTGCGGGCCGCGACCGACGAGCACGGCTTCTTCGAGTTCGACTTTCCGGCCGATTCACAGTTCCCCTATTACTACCTGCGTTTCTACGACCCGAAGAACTACGACGCGGTCAAGTACCGCCTCCCGGAGGACAGCGACATCTCGCGGCGCGTCCGGCGCGGCCGTCCGGTCCAGGTCTCCGTGGTCCTCAAGTTTCATCCCGACTGGCTTCAAGTGAAGGCGCTGATCGACCGGCACGGAGCGGGCACTCACTGCGGCCAGATCCTGCGCTCCCTCGGGCTCCCCTCCAGCCGAGAAGCCCGGGGGGCGGGGCGGGAGATCTGGACCTTCGAGAAGGCCGGCGTGTCGTACCTGGTCGAGGGTTCGAAGGTCCTCGAGACCCACCGTCTCCGCCGGTCCGCGCCCTCCGGGGCCGGGCCGGACGCGGCCGAACGGCCGGATCCCGCCGCCCGCGTGGAGAACCAATGACCGAGCTGGTCTCCCGCCTCAATGCCCCGCGCCTGCGGAGCGCGAAGGAGGTCCCGTCGCGCGCGCGGGGCGCCGATGCCGCCCTGCGGGGGCGCGCCGGCCGGCCGGTCCCGGTCCTTCCGCCGGGGCTGCCCGGCGTCATCGCCCTGGTGGCGGACAAGCTGGTCGAGGTGGAGGAGGACTGCGGGAGGCACCTGCGCTCCGAGTTCGCGGCCATCGACGAGCTGGGAAGCTACATCGCGGAAGGGGGCGGCAAGAGGGTGCGGCCGATCCTCCTGCTCCTGTCGGCGCAGCTCTGCGGCTACCACGGTGACCGCGACGTCATGTTCGCCTCGGTGTTCGAGTTCATCCACACCGCCACCCTGGTGCACGACGACGTTATCGACGAGGCGAAGATGCGCCGCGGCCGCGGGTCGCTCAACTCCCGCTGGGGGAACGGCCTCACCGTCCTCCTGGGCGACTACCTGTACATCAAGTCGATGAACATGGCGCTGGCGGCGGACGATCTGGCCATCATCAAGATCCTGGCCAACATCACCCTGAAGATGATCGAGGGGGAGCTGATCGCGGACCGGCGCCGGTCGGATCTCGGCATGAGCGAGCGGGAGCACCTGGAGATCGTCCGCAGGAAGACCGCGTTCCTGTTCTCCGGCTGCGGCCGGGTCGCCGGGGTCCTCGCCGGGGCGTCCCCGGAGAAGGTGGAAGCGCTGGCCGACTACGGCATGAACCTCGGCATGGCGTTCCAGATCGTCGACGACCTGCTCGACTTCACCGCCGACGAGACGGTCCTCGGAAAGCCGGTGGCGTCCGACCTCAGGGAGGGGAAGCTCACGCTGCCCCTCATCTACCTGCTCGAGAGAGCAGACCGGGAGCAGCGCGCGGTGGTGCAGACGGTCCTGGAGGAGCGTGATTTCAAGACCGTCTCGCGCGAGACGATCGTGCAGATGCTGCAGGCGGCGGGGACGCTCGAGAGGACCAGAGAGCTGGCCCTGTCGTACGCCCGGCGGGCCAGTGAAGCGCTCGACCCGTTCGACCCATGCCCGGCCCGCGACGCGCTCCAGGTCCTCCCCGACTTCGTTGTCTTTCGCGATCACTGAAGGGACGGCCCGGCGGGCGGTGAGTCGTCGCGGCCCCTCCTCAATACCCGGACAGGCTCCTGGGCCCGCGACCCAAGATGATGTGCGGCAGGCGGCCCATCATCTCAACCTGTTGGCGCCGGTTACGCCGGCGGCGTTCCCGGCTGTGCTAGAATCCGCGCCGCTGTCGCGTTTTCTCTCCCCTGGAGACCCATGGCCCGTCTGCTGAGACTCGACCGGATGGAGATCATCGGGTTCAAGTCGTTCTACGGCCGGACCCGGTTTGAATTCCCGGACGGCATCACGGCCGTCGTCGGTCCCAACGGCTGCGGCAAGAGCAACATCGGGGACGCCATCTCCTGGGTCCTGGGCGAACAGAAGCCGAGCTCCTTGCGCAGCGACCGGATGGAGGACGTGATCTTCAACGGCAGCGACGGACGCCGGCCCCTGGGGATGGCCGAGGTTTCCCTCCACTTCAAGAACCTCGCGATGCTGCAGGGGGAAAAGGGCGCGGGAGCGGCGTGCGACGGGGGCGGGAACGGACACGGGGACGGCAACGGCCGCGGCGGCGGCCACGGCCACGCCGGGGTCGCCGAGGCGACCGACGCCGCGGCGGGGTCCGCCGCGTGGCCGATCCCGGAGGCGACCGACCGGCAGGCGGAAGGCGCGGCGCCCCCGCCCGAGGCGGAGATCCCGGCCGGGGAAGCGCAGGACCGCTCCCATCCGACCTTCTTCTCTCTCGAGGAAATCCCGGAGGACGTCGTCCTGACGCGCCGCGTCTACCGCTCCGGCGAGAGCGAGTACAGCCTGAACGGCCAGCGCTGCCGCCTGAAAGACATCCAGGACCTGCTCGCCCGGACCGACATCGGCAGCCGGCTGTACTCCACGATCGAGCAGGGAAAGATCGATCAGATCCTGGTCGCCAGGCCCAGGGAACGGCGCGCCATGTTCGAGGAGGCCGCCGGGATCCTGGGATACAAGACCAGGCGGCGGCAGGCGGAGATGAAGCTGGAGGCCACGCAATCAAACCTGATGCGCCTTTCAGACATCACCGCCGAGGTGGAGAAGCAGATCGGATCGCTCAAGCGCCAGGCCTCGAAGGCGCGCCGCTACCGCCGCCTGATGGAGACGCTCCGGGACAGGCGCCTGTGTGTGGTCCGCCGGCGTCTCGCCGCCCTGGACGCGGATCGGGAGGCCGCCGGCCGGGAGCTGGCCAATCTCAGGGCGCAGGAAGCCGCCGCGGTGGCGGCCCTGTCGCGCGGGGAGGCGGAGGTCGCGGGGCTGCGGCTGCGCCTGGAGGAGGGGGAGGCTGCCGCCCGCCGGCGGCGCGAGGAGATCCACTCCATGGATCTCGAGATCGACCGCCTGCACGAGCGGCTGCGCTCGGGAGAGGAGCAGGCGCGCGAGCTGGCCGGGCGGATCGCCGAGGCCGGGCAGGAGGCCGAGGCGCTCCTGTCGCGCGCAGTGGACCAGGAGGCGCGCCGCGCCGCCCGGGACGCCGCCATCGCCTCCGAGGCCGCCCGGATCGGCGATGGGGACGCGGTGCTGCGGCGGCTGGAGGCCGGCCTGGATCATGACGGCGGCGAGATCGTGGCGCTGGAGGCGGCGCTGGAGGGGACGCGCGCCGATCTGCTGCGCCACCTGGATCGAGCGTCCGCGCTGCAGCGCAGCCGCACCGTCGTGGAGGAGCAGATCCGATCGGAGCGCGCGGCCTTCCAGGGGGTGGAGAAGAGGTCCGCGGACCTGCGCGCCGGCCGCGACGCCCTGGTCGCCGAGATCGCCGGCCTCGAGGTCCAGGAGGCCGCGGGCCGCGATCGTCTCGGCGCCTCCCGGCGCGCTCTGGAGGCGCTCCAGGAAGAGGAACGCGGGACCGCCGCGGCCGCCGGCGCGGCCGAGGGGCGGCTGGAGGAGCTGCGCGGGAGGGAGTCGGCGCTGGGGGAGCGGCTGGCGGCCCTGGAGGAGATGGCGCGCGGGCACGCCGGCCATGCGGAGGGGATCGGCGCGATCCTGAAAGGTGACGCCGGGGTCCGGGCCCGCGGCGTGGCCGGGGAGGATCTGGAGGTGCCGCGCGGCCTGGAGCGCGCCGTGGAAGCGACGCTCGACGGCCTCCTCGAGGCGGTGATCGTCGAGGAGCCGGCGGACGCGGCCCGCGGCGTCGAGCACCTGAGGCGGGCCGCCCGCGGGCGCGTCTCCTTCGCGGTCGCCGGCCGGCGCGGGGAGGCCCCGGATCGACATGGGCCGGCCCTCCCTGAGGCTCTCGCCGCGAGACCGGGGGTCCTGGGGCGCCTCTCCGGCAGGGTATCGGGGGCTTCATCGCCGCCGGTCGCGGAGGCGCTGGCGCGCGCCCTTCTGGTGGAGGACCTGGGCCTGGCGATCGACCTGCACGCCGCGCATCCCGGCTGGGAGTACGTCACGCTCCAAGGAGACATCGTGCGCGTCAACGGAGTGATCACGGGCGGCGATGGCAGGGCGCTGGAGCACGGCGTCCTGGCGCGGCGGGCCGAGCTGGAGGATGTCCGCCGCCAGGTCTCGGAGGCCGCGGGCGCCCGGACCGGCGCCATGGCGGAGGTCCGGGAAAG
Source organism: Acidobacteriota bacterium (assembly GCA_016202915.1). GTDB lineage: Bacteria > Acidobacteriota > Polarisedimenticolia > Gp22-AA2 > Gp22-AA2 > JACQNT01. The sequence continues at coordinate 3,125 of JACQNT010000068.1, read as the reverse complement.
GCAGCGGGCCCTCGCCGCGATCCGGGAGCGGCTGAGCGCCGCGGAGGCGGAGCGCGATCGGGACGAGCGCGCGGCCATCGAGCGCGATCTGGTCCGCAAGCAGAAGCGCGCGGATCTCACCGGGATGGAAGAGACGGTCCCGGAACTCCTGGACGAGCAGGGGCGGCTGGAACGGGCCATCGCCGCGGCGGGCCCGGAGGCGGACTCGCTGACCGCCCGGATCGAAGCCGCGGAAACCCGGCGCCGCGAGGTCGAGGAGACGATCCGCGGGGCCGCGGCGGGCCTGGTCTCGCGCCGCGCCGCCCTGGAGGTCCGGAGGCGGGAGGCGGCGGAGGCGGGCGCGGAGCTGGCGGCCTCGCGGCAGAGGGCGAGCGCCCTGGAGGCGGAGCGGCGGGGGCTCGACGAGGCGATCGCGGAGACCCGGGCCGCGGCGGCGCGGCGTGCCGCGGCGCAGGACGAGTGGACGGCGCGGGTCGCGGCCCTGGCGGATCAGGACGGTGCGCTCAAGCGGCAACTCGAAGAGGCCCGGGCCGGGCGCGCCGGGGCTGCGGCAGGCGAGGAGGCGGCGCACGCCGGTCTGGCCTACGACCGGAGCGTGCTGCACGCGCGGGAGGAGTCGGTCAGGCAGGAGCGCGCCGCCTGGGACGCTCTGCGCGCCGGCCAGCAGGAGCGCGAGCTGCGACTCGCCCGCGCCGACGCCCGCCTCGAGGCCCTGGCCGCGACCTGCCGCGACGACCTGGGGACGACCGTCGAGGACTTGCGGGCCGCCCCGCTGCCGGGGGGCGAAGAGACGCCGCTGGAGGAGTGCGAGAAGGAGCTCGAGGCGATCAAGGCGGACCTGGAGGCGCTCGGCCCGGTCAACCTCATGGCCATCGAGCAGCACGACGAGCTGGAGGAACGCTTCAACTTCCTCACGGCGCAGAAGAAGGACCTGGAGGATTCGGTCGCCTCGCTGCGGGAGACGATCCGCAAGATCAACCGCCAGTCGCGCGAGCGCTTCACCCGGGCGTTCGAGGCGATCCAGGGGCACTTCCAGGAGACCTTCAGGAGGCTCTTCGGCGGCGGCAAGGCCGAGCTGCGGCTGCAGGAGGACGAGGAAGACGTGCTGGAGGCCGGGATCGAGATCGTGGCGCAGCCTCCGGGGAAGAGGCTGCGGAAGATCGGCCTGCTGTCGGGGGGAGAAAAGGCCCTGACCGCCGCGGCGCTGCTGTTCTCCCTGTTCCGCTACCGGCCCTCGCCCTTCTGCGTCCTGGACGAGGTGGACGCCCCCCTCGACGAGGCCAACATCGAGCGCTTCACCGAACTTCTCAAAGCGCTGCGGGAAGAGACCCAGTTCATCCTCATCACACACAACCGCAAGAGCATGGAGGTCGCCGACCTCCTCTACGGCGTCACCATGGAGGAGCCCGGCGTCTCGAAGGTCCTGCCGCTCCGGTTCGAATAGGGAACAGGGACTGCCCGACGGGCGTGCGGGTCGCCCGAATCAGGCCGCGGAGGTGGCGGGCCGGCGCGGGTCTCCCGAGGCGGGGACCGCCCGCCCCTTCGCCCACGCCCGCAGCGCTTCGATCGACTCGCGGCAGGTGCGGGACAGCGGCACGGTGGCGCGCAGTGCGGCCAGCACGTGCGCCGTGGAAAGGGGTTTTTTCTCGGCGAAGGAGGCGTACAGGGCCGAGACGATCGCCGCCTCGATCTCGGCCCCGCTGAACCCAAGGGCGCCGGCCGCGAGGTCGCCCAGGCTGAAGCGGGCGGGGTCCTGCCGGCGCCGCGCCAGGTGCACCGCGAGAATCGATCGGCGCGCCGCGTCGTCGGGCAGGTCCACGAAGAAGATCTCGTCGAAGCGGCCCTTTCTGAGGAGCTCCGGCGGCAGCGCCTCGATGTCGTTGGCGGTCGCCACCACGAAGACGGGGCTCTTCCTCTCCTGCAGCCAGGAGACGAACGATCCGAACATCCGGCGGGCCAGCCCGCCGTCCGAGGCGGACCCTTCCCGGCCCGACATCCCCTTCTCGATCTCGTCGATCCACAGAACGCACGGGGCCATCGCCTCGGCGGTCTGCATCGCCCGGCGCAGGTTCTTCTCCGATTCCCCGACGTACTTGTCGTACAGCGCCCCGGCGTCGAGGCGCAGCAGCGCCAGGCCCCATTCGGCGGCGACCGCCTTGGCGCAGAGGCTCTTGCCGCAACCCTGCACCCCCAGCAGGAGCACCCCGCGCGGCGGCTCCAGGCCGTGGCGCTGCGCCTCGGCGGAGAAGGCGGCCCCCCGCCGCCGCAGCCAGTCCTTCAGGTTGTCCAGCCCTCCGACCTGCTGCAGCGTCGCCTCCTGGGGGTAGAGATCCAGGACGCCGTCGCGCGCGATCAGGGCCTTCTTGCGCTCCAGGATGTGCTTGAAGTCCTCCCGGTTGATCTTCAGATCGTCGAGGGCCGCCCGCATCAATACGCGCTGCGCCTCCGCCAGGGTGAGGCCGCGCAGCGACTGGACGAGCTGCTCCAGCTCGGGGAGCGTCAGGTCGATCCTGACGCGCTGCGGCGCTCCGAGGCTCTTGAGCGTGCGCACGGCCAGCTCCTTGAGCTCCCGGGCGTCAGGCAGCTCCAGGCGGATGAGGGAGGCGCAGGTCCGCAGATCGGGCGGGATCGGGAGATCGGGGGCGCACAGGATGAGACAGCGCCGATCCTCCGCGAAGCGCTGGCCGATGTCGCGCAGGGACCTCAAGATGGCCGGGTCGTCGAAGTGCCTTTGTAGATCTAGGAACAGGTAGAGGGCCTCGGTGCGCATCTCGAGGACCGCCTTCAGGGCCGGAGCGGGCTTCTCCGTGTCGTAGATCGGGTCGGTCGTCCCGGCGCGCCTCAGGCCCGCAGTCGCCTTCCATTCGAACCACGGCAGGTCCTGGCGGGCCGCCAGGCCCTCCACGTGGGCCCGCACGCGCTCCTCCTCGGCGCTCTCGATGCCGATGATCGGCGTGCGCGAGACGACCAGCAGATCGAGATCGCGGATGTTCTCCATGCCCGTCTCCTGCGCCGCGGGGGCGTCGGAGAAATCTAGTGCCGCGCCGGGAGAGGGGCAAGGCCCCGTCGGGTGGTGGCCGGTCAGGACGGCTTCCGGGGGAACAGGTGGGCGCAGTCCCCGAGGG
>JACQNT010000067.1 GCA_016202915.1 Acidobacteriota bacterium | reverse complement strand
GGTCACGATGGCCGGATCGGTGGACCGCAGCCCCAGGTGGGTGATGTCCTCGCCGTTGGCGAGGTTCCGCCGGACCACGATGAAAGGCGGCACGAAATCCACCCAGAACCCCGCCTCCTGGAGCGCCTGGATCAGAGCCAGGGTGACCGCGCCGGCGCTTCCCTTTCCGCTTGTCTCCACAGTCACCGTCTCATTGTTCAGGGTCAGGATGAGCGCCCCCACGGAAGGCTCCTCCCGCACGGCGCCGATCCAGGCGGCGAGCCGGGGCCGCTGCACGGAGATCGTCGCGCTCTGGATGCCCGGGTCGTTCTCGCGGAAGCGCAGATCGTCGATGTCGCCGCCGGTTGTCCGCCGGATCTCCAGCACCGTGGGCAGCGTCACCTCGGCGGCATAGAGGCCCTCGCTGGCGTCGTTGATCCCCTGCGCCAGCCGGCCCAGCAGGGTTTCCACCGTGTCGGCGGCCTGCGTCATCACGCTGACGATCGGGTTGAAGCTGACTTCGAGGTCGCTGCCTTCGATGGGCGTCGGGGTGCTGCCTGAGGCGTCGCCGCACTGGACTTTCCCGGCCAGGGCGAGACCCGGCAGCCCCATCAGGACCAGCGACACACCCGGAGCCGCCAGCCATCGAAGACGCCAGATGCGTGCGCCGACTACCACGTCCCGTGCTCCTGTCGCCACTGGTAGGCCCTAAAGATACCGCGAAATGCGCCGATCGACCACCACCATCGTGGCCGATTCTGCCGGGCCCGCGTTGTTCCCGCTGTTCCGCCCACCTATAATGACGTTCACGACCTGGGTCCTTTTCGAGCCAAGGCACGGGGCATGATGGCCACGTACGTTCAGCGGGCGGGGGTGGTTCTTGTGTCGCTTCTGGCGCTGCTGGACACCCGTTCCGGCGGCCGGCGCTTCCGGATGCTCGCCCTGCCACCTGCCTATCCGCCCGTGCTGCTCGCCCGGGAAGCCCGGATCCGCGAAATCTATACCGTTGCGGAGCAGCAATTGAACCGGAAGGGCTTCGACGAGTGCCGCGCGACGCTCCTGACCCTCCTGTCGATCGATCCGCAGCACCCGCTGCCCTACCTCGGGGCGGTCCTGATCGGACAGCGCCGGGGCGACCTGGAGGCCGCCGGGAGACTGCTGGCAGGCTCGGCGCCCTCTTCGGGACCGGGCCCGGACTACGGTCGCGCCACCCTGCGCTTCCTGCAGGGACGCGACGCGGAGGCCGAAGGGCTCTACAGCCGCGCCCTCGAGGGATACGTCGCCCGCGATCATCCGGCCGGCGCGGCGGCCAGCTACACCGGGTTGGGCAATGTCCTCCTGCGTCGCGCCCGCTACTCCGAATCGCGCCCCGCATACGACACGGCGCTGCGCATCGTCGAGCGACTGGGGGATCGCAGGGCGGTCGCGGATCTTCTCAGCAACCTGGGAAACCTGGAGCAGGGACAGGGGAACGACGATGCGGCCCTGGCCGACTACCGGCGCGCCCTGGGCGAGCGGGAGGCCCTGGGGGATCGCAAGGGCCTGGCCACGGCCCTGCACAACATCGCGCAGATCCTCCGCCGGCGGGGCGACGACGCGGGCGCTCTGGAGTCGCTCGAACGGTCCCTGCGCATCAACAGGGACCTGGGCGATCGCGCGGGCGAGGCAAGGAACGTCAACGCGATCGGATTGATTCGCCTGGATCGGGGCGATCTGGAGAGGGCGGCGGACGACTTCCGGAAGTCCCTCGAGCTCGCCCGGCAGCTTCACGACCGCAGGGCGGAGGCGAACGCGCTCACCAACCTGGGCTCCGTCCACGCAAGGGCCGGCCGATTGAAGGAGGCCCAGGGCGCCCACCTCGAGGCCCTGGCGTTCCGGCGCGAGACGGGGGACCGCGCGGGCCAGGCCGCCAGCCTGAACAACGCGGCTTCGATCCGCGAGATGGTGGGGGACAGGAACGGGGCGCTCGATCTCTACGCCTCCGCCCTGGCGATCGAACGGGACCTCGGGGACCGGCGCGCGGCCGCGGTCGTCCTGGTGAACCTGGGACGAATCCGGTCCGAGCTCGGCGCGCGGGCCGAGGGGATCGCCGCCCTGCGCGAGGCGATCGACATCCAGCGCCGGCTCGGCGACCCGCGAGGCGAGGCCGACGCCCAGGAGGAACTCGGGAAGGCCCTGATGGACGAGGGCGACTACCCCGCCGCCCGCGAGGCCCTGGAGCGCTCCCTGTCCCTGCGCCAGGAACTCCGGGATCGACGTGGGGCCGCCTCCAGCCTCGACAGTCTCGGGGTCCTGTCGGGTCGCCGGGCGGAACTCGACGAGGCGGTTCGGCGCCTCGAGGACGCGCTTGCCATCCGCAGGGAGCTCGAGGATCCGCGCGGGGCGGCGGCGACAGCGAGTCATCTGGCCAACGCCCGCTTCGCCCGGGGGGAGCTGACCGGGGCCCTGCAGTTGCACGAGCGCGCCCTGGCGATCCACCGCTCGCTGGACGAGCCGATCGCGCAGGCGACGGATCTGAACAACATCGGCGCCGTCTACCAGGCGATCGGCGACCGGAGGACCGCCCGCCGGTACATCCGGGAGTCCCTGGCGCGGATGAGAGGCGCCGGAGATCCGGCCGGCGAGGCGCTGGCGCGGGCCAACCTGGGCGTCCTTCTCGAGGACGAGGGGGACCGTGAAGGGGCCGCACGGGAGTACGCCGAATCGATCCGTCTGCGCGAGGCGATCGGCGACCGCCGCGGCGCGGCCCTCAGCCGCCTGAACCTGGGAGAGGTCCAGTCCGCGCTCGGAAGGACCGGCCGGGCGCGGGCCTCCCTCGAGGAAGCCCTGCGAACCTTCCGCACCATCGGCGATCCGGGCGGCGAGGCCCTGGCCCTGGTCGGCTTCGGAAACCTGCTCCGTAAACAGGGCCGGACGGACGCGGCGGCGGACAGGTTTCGCGGGGCGCTCGATCTGGCGAAGAGGTCGGGGATGAGGGAGGAGGCCTGGCAGGCCGAAGCGGGGCTCGCGGGGTGCCTCGAGGCGGACGGCCGGTGGCAGGAGGCGCTCGCCGGCTACGAGCGGGCGATCTCCGACGTCGAATCGATCCGGCAGGGCCTGGTCTCGCCGGAATTGAAGTCCCGCTTCCTGGCGCGCCGGATCGGCCTCTATGACAGCGCCGTCCGCCTCCTCTGGCGGCACGGGAGGGAAGCCGGAGCGGGTGATTCTTCGCCCGAACGGATCGCCTTCGCCATCGCCGAGCGGTCCCGCGCCCGGAGTCTCCTGGACCTTCTCGCCGAATCGCGCGCGGACCTGCGACGGGACGTCGATCCCGCTCTGCTGCGGCGGGAGGCGGCCATCGTCGAACGGGTCGCGCGGGCCGGGCGCGATCTGGCGATCGTCCGGGATCCGGGAGAGAGGGAGGCCCTGGAAGAATTCTCGAGGCGCGCCGAGGAGGAACTCGAGCTGCTGAAGGTGGACATCCGGCAGGCAGCCCCCCGCTATGCGGCGCTTCTCTACCCCCGCCCCTCGAGCGCGCGGGAGGTCCAGGAGTCCGTCCTCCGGCCGGGTGAGGTCCTCCTCGAATACATCCTGGGGGAGGACGCCTCGTACGTCTGGATGCTCACGCGCGAGACGATCCGCTGGCACGCGCTGCCCGCTCGCGCGACCATCGAGTCCGACGTTCGAAGGCTCCTGGAGCGGTTGCGCTCGAAGTCGGCGGACCTCGGGGGGGCGCCCGCGTACGTCCCGATGGCCCGGCGGCTCGGCAGGATGCTCCTGCCCGGGGAGCCTCCCTGGGAGGGCAGCCGTCTGCTGATCGTCGCGGACGGCATCCTGCACTATCTCCCTTTCGAGGCCCTGCTCGAGACCGGGCGCGGCGGGGAAGGAACCGATCGATTCCTCGTCGAGCGCTGCGAGGTGGCCTACGTCCCGTCCGCCTCCGCGCTGCGTCTCCTGCGCGAGCCGGGCGCCGCGGCAGCGGGCCGATCAAGGGCGCTCCTCGTCCTCGGCGACCCTGCGAGCGACCCGGAGGCCCCGTGGCCGACCAGGAGTGACCCCCTGCCGTTCGCGCGCGAGGAGGCCCGGAGGATCGGCGGCCTGTTCGGGGCGGGCGACCGGGCGGTGCTGCTCGGGGACCAGGCCACGGAGGAGGCCCTCAAGGCGGCCGACCTGCGGGGCGTGCGCTACCTGCACTTCGCGGCCCACGGCCTCGTCGATGAGGAAGCGCCGGGCCGCTCCGGCATCCTCCTCGCCCGCGGACCCGGCGGGGCCGAGGACGGCCTCCTGCAGACGAACGAGATCTTCGGCCTCCGTCTGGGGGCGGACATGGCCGTGCTTTCGGGCTGCCGCACGGGGCTCGGCCGGCTGGTCAGCGGCGAAGGGCTGACCGGCCTGGCGACGGCCTTCCTCTACGCCGGCGTGCGCTCGGTAGTGGTCAGCCTGTGGAACGTCAACGATCGCGCCACCTGCGACCTGATGGAGGCGTTCTACCGGGACCTGCTCGCCGGATCGGCGCCCGCGGCGGCGCTGCGGGCGGCCAAGCAATCTCTCCTGGAGGCGAACCGTCCCGCCGACCGCCATCCGTCCCTGTGGGCGGCGTTCGTCCTGGTAGGGGACCCGGTGGCTCCTGGATCCGAAACGGTGCGCGACTCCCGCCGCGAAGAGAAGAAAAGACCATGAACCGGCGGGCGGCACCGGCGACTCAAGAGTAAAGCGCCTTGACGCCCCGGCGGCGACGGGCTCCTCGGGGCAGGGCGCTGCGCGTGGGGGTGAACGTGGGTCAACGACAGACCGGGATGCATGAGCTGCTTCCGTGGTACGTGAACGGACAGGCCGGGATGCATGAGCTGCTTCCGTGGTACGTGAACGGCACGCTGGATGCCGGGGAAGCGCGGGCCTTCGAGGACCACCTGAGCGGCTGCGCGCCCTGCGGCCAGGATCTCCCCCTGATAGTCTCGATGCGGGAGAGCATCGAGAAGCACGGAGAGGCGTTCTTCCGCCCTCATCCCCCGGCGGAGTGGATCGTCGCCGAGATCTTCGATCGGCTGCCGGAATCCCGGTCCGAGGAGCTCCGCACGCATCTCTCCTTCTGCCCCACCTGCGCCGCGGAGGCACGCCTCGCCCGGCAGGGGAAGGACGGAACGCCGGTCGCGGCCCCCGACGTGCGGCCGCGCGGGAGGTTCCCCTGGAGGGCCGCGGCTCCCTGGCTCGCCGCCGCTGCGGTCCTCCTCGCGGTCTCGCTGCCCCTCTGGCGCCTCTCGCTTCCGGCTCGGCACCGGACCGATGTCCTGCGGTCGTTCTATCTGGAACCTCCGCAGCGATCCCCGGAGCCGGCGCTCGTGCGCGTGCCCTCCGCGTCGGCAGGCTTCCAGCTCGTCCTGCCGATCGATCTCGACCCCGCGGCCTATCCGCTCCGGGTCAGCATCCTCGACAGCGCCGGACACATCGTGTTCTCCCGCGATGACGTGAGGGAGATCTACCGCGACAGCTTCCTGCTCATCTTCTGCGCCCGGCACGATTTCCCCGACGGCGACTACGTGGCGCGGGTCGGGTCGGCGGCCCGGCAGGGACCCGCCGAGCCGATGCCCCTGCCGTTTCGATTCCGCGTCGTCGGGGAGTAGGGGCGCGCTTCCTGAACTCGAAGATGTCGGGGCGGTTGTAGTGGCCGGTCACGTCGAGGGCCATGCTTTCCTCGGCGATCCGGCCCAGGTCGAGGTCGGCGGTGAGGATCTCCTCCCGGTCGAAGACCGGGCCGGCCAGGAGCGATCCGTCGGGCGCGATGATGCAGCTTCCGCCGCTCGACACGAGCGCCTCGGGGCGGCCCGTCAGCTCCGGCGGCAGGTCAAGCCCTTCGGGGAGATCGCCCGCCCTGATGATCTGCCCGACGGCCACGACGAAGCAGCGCCCTTCGAACGCGTAGTGCCGGCTGGCCACCTGGTACATGTCGCGCACCGTCGGCCAGGCGGCGACGTGGATCTCCTCGGCCGATTCGTGCAGCGCCTGCCGCGCCAGAGGCATCCAGTGCTCCCAGCAGATGAGGGTTCCGACGCGGCCGGCCGGGGTGTCGATCGCCTCCAGCCCGCCGCCGTCGCCGGGGGCCCAGACGAGCCTCTCGGCGTGGGTCGGCACGAGCTTCCTGTGACGGCCCTGGATCGACCCGTCCGGGCCGAAGAGGATCTGCGTGTTGAACAGGCTGCCGTGCCCGCGCCCTGTGCGCACCTTCTCGTGGACGCCGATGACCAGGACGACGCCGTGGCGCCGCGCCGCCTCGCCCAGGCGGCCGGTCTCCGGGCCCGGGATGGTGACGCCGTTCTCGTGCAGACGCGCGTAGGCCTTCTTGGCCGGGAGGTGGTCCCAGAGGGCCGATCCGGGGCAGAGGTCGAGCCACGCCGGGTACCCGGTGATCCAGGTCTCCCCGAAGGCGACAAGACGGGCCCCCCGGGAGGCGGCCTCGCGCACCAGGCCCACCGCCTTGTCGACCGACCCCTTCAGGTCCAGCAGGAGTGGCCTGGCCTGGACCGCCGCGACCCGGATCTTCTTCCCGTCCATGTCCCCCCTCCGACCTCCCCCAGGAAAGCCGGCGTGTCCGGCGCGCGCGGATCATAAGGGAACCGGCCCTCCACCGTCGAGGAGAACCCCCAGAACCCCCCGGGGAAGCCGCGGGAAAGCCGGGCCGGGCGGGCCCCCGGGGGCGAAAAATATGGTTGCAGGGCATGAAATCCCTGTTGAATTCCAGAGGTTTGTGGCGTATATGGATGGGCGTCAAGGGGGGCGTTGTGAGTTTCGGGACTCAGATCATCAGGAAACTCCGGGACGGCGTGGCCGCCGTCTGCGCCACCATGCTCCCCGCAACGTGTTGCTGCTGCTGTTGTTGTCGGCCGATGAGGCCGACCGGCGGCAGCGGGCCTGGAGGGTCTGTTTAGCGGAGTGAGATAGAGAACCCCCAGGGAAGAAGGAAGAAATCAAAACCCACTGCCACCGGCAGTGGGTTTTTTATTTTCGGAGAGGAGACGGCGCGTGGACGTCATCCAGAGCATCACCGAGATCGATCGCACGGAACTCCAGAGGCTGTCGCAGGAGTTCGAGCACGGCACTCCCCAGCAGGTGCTGCGCTGGGGGATCGAACAATTCCGCGGCGGCATCACCCTCGCCTGCAGCTTCGGCGCCGAGGACGTGGCCCTCGTCGACATGATCGCCCGGATCGATCCCTCGGTCCCCGTCTTCTACCTCGACACCGAGTACCTGTTCCCGGAGACGTTCGAGGTGCGCGATCGGATCGCCGCCCGCTACGGCATCAGGCCGGTGGCGGTCAGGCCGCTCCTGAGCGTCGAGGAGCAGGCGGCCCTCCACGGAGCGGACCTGTTCGGGCGGCAGCCCGACCTGTGCTGCAAGATCCGCAAGGTCGAGCCGCTGCGGCGCCACCTCGGATCCTTCCAGGCCTGGATCGCCGGCATCCGCCGCGACCAGGCCCCCACGCGGGCCAACGCCCCACTGGCCGAGTGGGACAAGATTTTCAACCTGGTGAAGCTGAACCCCCTGGCGAAGTGGAAGCGGGAGGACGTGTGGGCCTACATCCGGGCCCACGACGTCCCGTACAACGTGTTGCACGACCGGAACTACCCGAGCATCGGCTGCCTGCCGTGCACGCGGCCCGTCCTCCCGGGCGAGGACCCGCGCGCCGGCCGGTGGGCGAATTTCGCGAAGAAGGAGTGCGGGCTCCATACGGAAAACGGCTCGACGCCGGCGTCCTGAGCTGCGCCGTCCGCCCCGCGCGGAACCGAAGCACTGCGGGAGAATACGATGCCGACCGACCAGATCGTCCGGACCAAGGCGACGGAGCGACGGTTCGCCACGGAGAAGGATCTCCAGGAGTTCGTCGCCACGCTGGAGGCCTTCGAACGGGGCGAGATCAGGCCCGATGAGTTCAAGACCTTTCGCCTGACCCGCGGCATCTACGGCCAGCGCCAGGACGACGTGCAGATGATCCGGGTCAAGATCCCCCAGGGGGTCCTGAACGGGCCGCAGCTCCGGTCGCTGGCCGTGGTGGCGCGCGACTACTCGCGCGGCTTCTGCCACGTCACCACCCGGCAGAACGTCCAGTTTCACTTCGTCAAGATGGCCGTGGTGCCGACGGCCATGGAGGCGCTGGAACGGGTCGGCCTGACGACGCGGGAGGCGTGCGGCAACACGGTGCGCAACATCACCGCCTGCCCGATGGCGGGCGTCTGCCCGACGGAGCCGTTCGACGTGACCCCGTACGGCGAGGCGCTGACCCGGTTCTTCCTCCGCAATCCGATCTGCCAGGCTCTGCCGCGCAAGTTCAAGATCGCCTTCTCCGGCTGCCCGACCGACTGCTCGATGGGCGCGATGCACGACATCGGGGTGATCGCCCGGACGCGCGAGGCCGGCGGCCGGCGCGAAATCGGGTTCAAGGTCGTCATCGGCGGAGGGCTCTCGGTGTCGCCGCAGAACGCCTGGGTGCTGCACGAGTTCCTCCCTCC
>JACQNT010000057.1 GCA_016202915.1 Acidobacteriota bacterium | reverse complement strand
CCGGGACCAGCTGCAGGTCGGCGCCGGCTTCGACCGGTACCACGGGGACTACGACTTCCTGTCCTTCCGCGGCGTCAGCGACCCGCGCGAGGGGGGCCGCTGGACGTTCATCACCTCGCACCGCTTCCACCGCGGCGAGGATGTCTACCTGCAGCCAGGGTTCATCATCCGCACCGACCGTTCCACCGGCTGGTTCCTGCAGGGCAAGGTCAGGCGCTTCCGCTGGATGGTCGGCGACTTCGCCCGCTTCGACTTCACCGAAGTGGACCGCACCGTCTACAGCATCGGGTACGAGATCCCCTTCTAGTCACGCCTCCGGCCGCGTCAAGACGCGCCCGGCCTGATATCATCCCTCTCCGATCCCGGAGGAGGTCTGCATGAGGGTCCCCCTGGTCCTGCTGCTGATCGCCGTCGCGGCGGCCGGCCCCGCGCGGGGCGCGGCCGGCCCGGAGGAGCGGGCCGCGCGGCTGCACCGCGGGGCGATCGTCGTGGACACGCACCTGGACGTGCCCTACAAGCTGGAGGAGAAGTGGGCGGACGTCGCCGAGCGCGGCGCGACGCCGCACTTCGACCTGCCGCGCGCCCGCGAGGGGGGGCTGACAGGCGGCTTCTTCGCGGTCTACGTGCCGGCCCGCTACGCCGAGACCGGCGGGGCGGCGCGCAAGGCCCTGGAGCTGATCGACCTCGTCCGGCGCGTCGTGGAGGCCCACCCGCGCGAACTGTCCCCTGCCGCCTCGGTCGCCGACATCCGCCGCGCGAAGAAGCAGGGGAAGATCGCCGTCCTGATGGGGATGGAGGGGGGCCACGCGATCGAGGACTCCCTCGGGGCTCTGCGCATGTTCCACCGCCTCGGCGTGCGGTACATGACCCTCACGCACACCAACACCAACAACTGGGCCGATTCCTCGGGGGCGTTCTACCTTCCGGATTTCAACCCGGAGGAGTACCGGAAGCACCGCGGCCTGAGCGATCTCGGCAGGGATGTGGTTCGCGAGATGAACCGGATCGGGATGATGGTGGACGTGTCGCACGTCTCGGACGAGACGATCGACGATGTCCTGGAGGTCTCCCGCGCCCCCGTCTTCGCCTCGCACTCCTCCTGCCGCGCGCTCACCGACATCCCGCGCAACCTCAGGGACGATCAGATCCGTCGCATCGCCGCCGCGGGGGGCGTAGTCATGATCAACATCGGGTCCTACTTCGTCGACCAGAAGGTCGTGGACGCGGCGCGCGCCGACCTGCTCGCCGTGCGGCCGGAGTACGAGCGCGTCAAGGCGGAGCACGCGGGCGACCCGGCGAAACGCTGGGAGGCGGTGGGGGCGCTCCTGGACGCCCTGCCGCACCACCGGACGGACTGGACGAAGGCCGTGGACCACATCGAGCATGTCATCAAAGTGGCCGGGCCGGACGCGGTCGGCCTGGGGACCGACTTCGACGGCGTCCGCGATCCGCCCGAAGGGCTGGAGGACGTCTCCAGGCTGCCGGTCATCACCCGCGAGCTGCTGCGCCGCGGCCACCCGGAGCCGGTCGTCCGGAAGGTGCTCGGGGAGAACTTCCTGCGCTTCTTCAGCCGGGTGGAGGCGGTCGCGCGCGCGAGCGCCGGGGAACAGGCTTTTATCCCGGCAGGCCGCGGCGAATGACGCCCTCGATCGCCTCGGCGAACCGATCGATCTCGTCCGGCGTGGTGTAGACGTTGGGGGTCACGCGGATCCCCGGGCACTCCTCGTGCGTGATCGGCGTCACCAGGATCCGGTGCCTGTCCCAGAGGTGCGCCGCGAGCGCCTCCGGGGCGACGCCCTCGAGGGCGACGTTGGCGAGGGCGCCCGACTGGGCCGCATCGTAGCTGGTCCTCAAGATAGTGCCCCTCTGGCCGTCCAGGCGCCTCATCCACCGGTCGCGCAGGTAACGCAGCCGCGCGAGCTTGCGCGCCGCGCCGATGCCGTCGTGGAACGTCAGCGCCTCGGCGATGGCGTTGTGGTTCGCCGCCGGGTGCGTCCCGATCTCCTCGTACTTGCGGATGTTCCCGTCCATCTCCCCGGGGGCCGCCATCAGGGGCCACAGCGTCCCGATCTTCTCCCTGCGGACGTAGAGGAACCCGGTGCCGATCGGGGCGCACAGCCACTTGTGAAGGGAGGTCCCGTAGTAGTCGCATTCCAGATCGTCCCGGGTGAACGGGAGATGCGCGAAGGCGTGCGCCCCGTCCACGATCACCTCGATCCCGCGCTGCCGCGCCATCCGGCAGATGTCGCGGACGGGGAAGATCTGCCCGGTCAGGTTGGTGATGTGGCAGACCAGGATGGCGCGCGTCCTCGGCGTGAGGCCGGAGGCGAACAGCGCCGTCAGGTCCTCCGGGGACCGGGGCGGCGTTGGGAAGCGGATCTTCCGGACCACGATCCCCTCCCGCCGGGCGCGCTGCTCCAGCGTCGTCAGCATCCGCGGATAGTCCTGGGTGGTCGTGAGGACCTCGTCCCCTGCCCTGAGGTCGATCCCCAGGAGGCAGATCTCGAGGGCCTCGCTGGTGTTGCGGGTGATCGCCAGCTCCTCCGGGTCGCACCCGAAGGTCCGGGCGAGCCGCCGCCGCACCGCCTCGATCTCGGGCTCGAGGATCTGCCACATCGTGTAGGCGGGGGCCTGGTTGGAGAATTCGAGGTGCCGCCGCAGGGCGTCCTGCACGATCCGCGGCGAGGGGGAGACGCCGCCGTTGTTCAGGTTGATGATGGCGCGATCGACGGCGAAGGCCTGCTGGATCTCGCGCCAGTAGTCCTCGTCGACGGCGACCGACTCGGGAGAGCGCCCGCGCGCCGCCGGCGCCGCGGCCGCCACCCGGCTGATCCCGTCATCCAGGAGAGGAGCGACGAGCGCCGCCCCCCCGAGCCCCGCGCAGCCCCTCAGGAACTCACGCCGCGTGCGCTGCAAGGTTGCTCCCCCGCAGGAGGACATATAGATGACGGGGGCGCCGGCCGTCAAGTTCGAGCCATTCGGAGGCATCCTCGGTTTCTGGAAACCGCTGGTGCCCCGCTCACTTCCGCACGGCCTCGCGAGCGGAGGGCGCCGCACCCGGCACCGGGGATGCCTCCATCCGCCGGCCGGCGATCCCTTCGACCCGGCCGTCGGCGTGGGCGAGGAAGCAGAACCCGAAGATCGTCGGCCGGCTGACCGCGACGGGCATGAAGCGCAGGTCGTGGACGCAGACCTCGGTCGGATCGGCGGCCCGAGGGTTCGACTGTTCCCTCACCTCCCAGACGGGGGCCTTGAAGAAGCGCTCCAGGCGGCGGGCCAGTTGCGTCTCTCTCACCGGTCGCACGAGCGGGTCGTCGGCGTGGGTCCGGAGGCGGGTCACCACCTCCGCCCGTCCTGACAGCGGGCGGATCAGGTACACCTGGTATGCGTCTCCGCGGCGCACCACGCCGCGCCAGCGGTGCGGTCCAAGCGGCTCCGGGAAGACGTAGCTGAACTCGGCGCGCCCGCCGCCGGATGCCTGCTGCGCGGCCAGGCTCCGGGCGGCCAGCGCCCGGTTCGCTCCGCAGAGCAGGACATAGAGGACCACGCCGATCAGCGCGGCGCGGGAGAGTGGCGCCAGGTGTCCGCGCATCCGCCGTGGGATGCAGACCAGGAGAGGGGCGGCCAGAAGGCCCGCCAGGACGAAATCCACGATGAAGACGATCGCCAGCTCCGGCCGCCAGTTGCTGAACGGCCAGAGCAGCAGCACCCCGAACGAGTTGACCAGGTCGAAGAAGAGGTGCACGGAGGCGCCCAGAAGCGCCAGACCGAAGCGCTCGCGCAGGCCCGCCCGAGGGTAGAAGCGGCGCAGGACGAGCGCCAGGAGGAGCGACCAGAGCGGAAGCATGACAAGGGAATGGCCGAAGCTGCGCCGCAGCACGATGGCGGCCGGATCGCCCGTGAGGTGGACCAGGATG
>JACQNT010000054.1 GCA_016202915.1 Acidobacteriota bacterium | reverse complement strand
CGCGAGGGGCCCTCTCGCAGCGCGCCCGTGGCCGCGCGCGGTTCCGCGGCCGGGCGCGCGCGAGGGAGCGGCGACGCGGCCGTCAGCGGTCCGTGCCGATCCGGCCGCGGCGACCGCGTGCCCCGCGGGCCGGAGGCGCTGCCCCCAGAAACTGGGGATACCTCAGCGCTCGTGGGGGTTGCCGGGGTCCGCGCGAATGTGCTAGGGTAGCGGCTCTTCGAGGCTCATGGACCGGGAGTCGGAATGACGACGTTGCTGGTGATCGTCCACATCATCGTCTGCCTCGTGCTGATCATGGTCGTGCTCCTGCAGAGCGGCAAGGCAGCCGACCTGGCGGGGGCCTTCGGGGGCGGCGGCAGCCAGACCGCGCTCGGCAGCCGGGGCGCCGCCACTTTCCTGACCAAGGCCACCACCACGGCGGCCGTCCTCTTCATGCTCACCTCTCTGGGTCTGGCCCTCCTCGGATCGCGCCGCAGCGGATCGGTGCTGGAGGAGGCCCCCCCGCCGGCCGCGGCTCCCGCCGAGGCGGGCGCGGCGGGAGGCGCCCCGGGCGCTCCGGAATCCGCAGCCGCCCCCGAGAAGTCCGCCCCCGCGGAGGACAAGCCCGCGGATCAGCCGCCGGGCGGCCCGGCCGGTGCCCAGGGTTCCAACTGAGCCTTCCTCTGCTATGCTGATCGGGTGGCGCGGCCGTCGCCACCTTCCCCGTGCCGGAGTGGTGGAACTGGCAGACACACCATCTTGAGGGGGTGGCGCCCAAAAGGCATGCGGGTTCAAATCCCGCCTCCGGCACCACCAGTTCACTCGGCTTGGCCGCCCGCCCGGATCCCCTGAACGCCGGGCGGGGATGCAGCCCGGGAGCCTTTCTACTCCTCCTCGTCCAGCAAGGCGTCGATCTCGTCCGGATCAAGGCCCTCCAGGATCCGCTTGATCCGCAGGAGATTTTCAACGTCCGCGCCGTACCGGGCCTCCGGACGGTTCTTCAGCAGGACGAGCGCGCGGTCGATCGATTCGAGAAGTTCGTCCAGCGTGTCGCTCACGGGTCCTCCCGGCGTCGCCCGGTCGGCCGGGGCGCTTGCGCCCGCTTCAGTGGCCCTGCGCCTCCAGGAACCGTTCCGCGTCCATGGCGGCCATGCAGCCGCTGCCGGCCGCCGTGACCGCCTGGCGGTAGACATGGTCCTGGCAGTCTCCGGCGGCGAAGACTCCGGGGACGCTCGTCCTCGTGCCGTCCCGGGTGATGATGTAGCCCGCCTTGTCGAGATCGATCTGCCCTTCGAAGATGCGCGTGTTGGGGATGTGGCCGATGGCGACGAACACGCCGTCCAGCCGCGTCTCGGAGACCCGCCCGGTCCTGAGGTTCCGGAGACGGATCCCCTCGACACGCTCCTTGCCGAGGATCTCCTCGACGACGCTGTCCCATACGAAGGCGATATACGGGTTCTGGCGCGCCCGCTCCTGCATGATCTTCGACGCCCGCAGAGTATCGCGGCGGTGGACGATCGTCACCCTGGCGGCGAACTTGGTGAGGAAGGTCCCTTCCTCCATGGCGGAGTCGCCGCCGCCGATCACCGCGATCTCCTTGCCGCGGAAGAAGAACCCGTCGCAGGTGGCGCAGGTTGACAGCCCGTGGCCCAGGAGGCGCTTCTCCGACTCGAGGCCGAGGAGGCGGGCCGAGGCTCCCGAGGCGATGATGAGCGTCCTGGTGAGGACGTCGCCGTGGCCGCCGACGGTCAGGCGGAAGGGGCGCCGGGAGAGATCGGCGGCGGTCGCCGCGCCGCCCAGGTAATCGGTGCCGAAGCGCGCCGCCTGCTGCCGCATCCTGTCGATCAGCTGCGGCCCCAGGATCCCCTCGGGAAACCCCGGGTAGTTCTCGACGTCCGTCGTCAGGCCCAACTGCCCGCCCGCTTCGTGGCCGTCCACCAGGAGGGGCTTCAGGCTGGCGCGGGCGGCGTAGATCGCCGCGGTCAGGCCCGCGCATCCCGATCCCAGAATGACGACGTCCCTGGTCGTGTCCCCGGCGGCGCCGGAGCGCGCGCCTCCCCTTCCCGTCGCCTCTGCTGCTGTCATGGCGGCCGGCCATGATAGCACACGCCCCTCAGGCCCACCGGCTCCTCCGGAGCCCGCTGCGGATCCGATCGGCGACGATCGACACCAGGCGCGCATCGCGCCCCAGGTGCGCCGCCAGGCGGATGCGCAGGCCCCGGTGCCGCGCGCGGGCCCGCGCCAGCTCGGCGGGCAGGTCCTGCGCCACGTGCCCTCCAAGGTAGAGAAAGTACGGCACGCACAGGATGCGCCGGGCCTTCCGCGCCACGCAGCGATCGATCGCCTCCTGGACGCCCGGCCGCGCCCCCTCGAGGTAGCAGGGCGCGACGAGATACCCCCGGAACCTGGCGCGCAGGGACCGGGCGATCCCGTGCAGGACCCGGTTGGCGGCGGCCACCCGGCTGCCGTGGCCGACCAACAAGATAGCCGTCCTGCCGGGGGCCGCGCCGGACCTGAGGCGCCTCACCGGGCCGGCCCCAGGATCGTGGCGCGCGCGCCCCGTTCACCGCCGATCGCGATCTCCTTCCCGGCGACCGCGTCCTCGTCCCGGACGTAGCCGAGCGCCACCACGCGCCCTTCCCCGGGCACGACGGCGGCGCTCGTCAACGTTCCGATCGTCTCGCCGCCGGACTCGAGCATCGACCCGGCCTCCGGTGGCGCCGCCCCCTCGACGCGCAGCCGGACGAGCAGGCGCGACACCTTCCTGTAGGTGTTGAGGCGGGCGATCACCTCCTGGCCGACGTAGCAGCCCTTGGTCAGGGAGATCGCGTCGTCGAGCCGCGCCTCCCAGGGGTTGTAGGCCTCCGTCAGCTCCCGTCCGTGCTCCGGCAGGCCGGCCTCGATCCTCAAGAGATCCAGGCAGGCCGGCCCCGCGGGCGTCAGGCCGGGGACGGCCTCGAGGAGAGCCGCCCGCAGCGCCGGCAGCGGGGCGGCCTCCGCCGTCAGGTGAAACCCCTCCCCCGCCAGGGGAAAGGTGCGGCAGAGGACCAGGGGGATGCCGGCGAGCGTGAGGCGCAGCGGGTGGTGCGGGGGGCGCCCCGCCGCCTCCTCCCCGAACAGCGCGGCGACCGCCTCCGCGGCGCGGGCGCCGAAGAGGCCGAGCGTCCCGTGGGAGCGGGTGCGGTCCGCCACCGCGACCTCCTCCCTGAAGGTGTACTGCCCGATCCACTCCGCGACGGGCGCCGCCCTCCCCGGGCCCGCGATGCAGAGAATCTCCTCTTCCAGGCGGTGGAGCAGAACCAGGTCGCGGATGCGCCCCTTGGGGGTGGTGAAGACCGCCGCCGTCCCCTCTCCCGGCCCGAGGTCCTTGATCGAGTTCGTGGTGAGACGATGGAGGAGGTCGAGAGCGTCGCGGCCCCGGATCGACAGGCGCCCGAGGTCCGATCGGCCGGCGAGGACCGCCCCGGCGCGGGCCGCGCGGTATTCCTCCGCCGCCCCCGCCTCCGGCACGACATCCGCGGCGTCCACGATCATCACCCCGCGAACTCGACGGCGACCCTGTGCGGGACCAGGCCCGCTTCAAAGCCGGCATCCAGGAACGCCTGCACCGCCCGGCGGCCCCGCGGGCCGTAGTCGAGCGTGGCGTCGTTGACGTACATCCCGACGAAACGGTCGGCCAGGGATCGGTCGATCCCGCGGCCGTACTCCATGGCGTACGCCAGCGCCTCCTCCCGATGGGCCAGGCCGTAGGAGATGCTCCTCCTGATGAACGACCCGATCGCGGCGATCGCCTCGCCTCCGAGGTCCCTGCGGATCGCGTTCCCCCCGAGAGGGAGGGGCAGCCCGGTCCTGCCGAGCCACCACGCGCCGAGGTCGAGCGCCTTGCCGACGCCCCGGTCGGCGTAGGTGAGCTGCCCTTCGTGGATCAGCAGGCCCGCCTCCTGCTCGCCGCGCGCCACCGCCTCGAGGATCCGGTCGAACGGCAGGGTCACCGTCCGGACCTCACCGAGGGCCAGGCGGAGCGCCAGGGTCGCCGAGGTGAGCCGGCCGGGGACGGCGATCGTCAGGCACCGGAGGTCCTCGATCGAGGCGGGGCCGCGGGTGATCACGATCGGCCCGTACCCGTCCCCCATGCTCGCGCCGCAGGACAGCAGCGCGTAGCGGTCGGCCAGGTAGGCGTAGGCGTGGATCGACACGGCCGTCACCTCGATCCTTCCTTCCAGCGCCAGGCGGTTCAGGCTCTCGATGTCCTTCAGCACCTGGACGATCTCGTAGCCCGGCGCTCTGACCTTGCCCGAGGCGAGCCCGTAGAACATGAAGGCGTCGTCCGGGTCGGGACTGTGGCCGATCTGGATGCGGCGCCCCGTCGCTCCGTCGCTCATCGATCGCCGTCCTCCAATGGGGAGACCATTATAGTCCGCGCCCCGAGCGGGCCTCCCGCCGCGCCGCGACGATCACCAGGAAGCCGCCCAGGAGTGCCACCCAGGAGGCGCGGGCGAAGAGGGCGCTGGCGGCGCTCCTCTCGTACAGGAGACCGCTCCCCAGCATTCCCAGGACGTTGCCCGCCCCGTAGGTCGCCGAGCCGTAGATCGCCTGGCCGCTGGCCCGCCGGTCCTCGCCGAACAGGCGGTGCGTGTGGGTCACCGCCGCCACGTGGAAGGCGGCGAAGGTGGCGGCGTGCAGCGCCTGCGCCGCGGCCAGCATCGCCGGGGCGGCGCTGGCGGAGCAGATCCACCAGCGCACCGAGGACAGGAGCAGGCACAGCGCCATGACCGGCAGCGTCCCGAGGCGCTCCAGGATCGCGGACACGCGCAGCATGGCGGCCACTTCGCACGCCACCGCCATCCCCCACAGGAGCCCGATCGCCGGCGCGGAGTATCCCATCTCCTCGAGGTGGATGCTGAAGAAGACGTAGTAGGGGCCGTGCGCGGCCTGAGACAGGACGCACGCCGACAGAAACAGCAGGACGGCGGGCGTCTTCAAGAGTCGCCACAGGCTGGAGGCGGGCCGCGGGCCGGCGGCGCGCGCCCGATCGCGGGGAAGCAGGAGGGAGGCCGCGAAGTTCAGCGCCAGGAGGCCGATGAGGAGGAAGACGACCGAGCGCGCTCCCCAGCGTCCCACCGCCGGCCCCGCCCCGAGCGCCGCGAGGACGAAGGCGATCGATCCCCAGGCCCGCATCCTGCCGTAGTGCGGGCCGCCGCTCTCCGCGATCTCCATCGCCGCCGCCTCCGCCAGGGGCACCGCCGGGGACCTGAGCATCGCGAAGCAGGCCATCACCAGGGCGACGCCGGCGAAGCCGCGCGCGCCCAGGATGAAGCAGAAGGCGACGAGCGCCGCGAGGCTCGACAGGACGATCAGGTCGCGCCGGCGCCCGAGGCGATCGGCCAGGACCCCGCCCGCCGCAGGCACCAGCGTGCCGCACAGCGGCAGGAGCGCGTTCACGGTGCCGATCTGCAGCCCGGTGAGGCCGATCCTTTCCAGGTAGAGGTTGAAGTACGGCAGGTAGACGCCCAGCACGGCGAACGAGGTCAGGTAGAAGAGGCTCAGCGCGCGCGGGGCCTCGAGCGGCATGACGGGCGAGGATAGAGACGCACCGATCGGTTGTCAATCGCCCGCCCGACCGAGGATTCCCCAGTTTCTGGGGGCAGCGCCTCTGGCTCGCGAGGCACGCGGTCGCCGCGGCCGGATCGGCACAAACCGCCGACGGCCGCGTCGCCGCTCTGCTCTCGCCCGCCCGGCCGCGGCACACCCCGCGGCCACGGGCGCGCTGCGAGAAGGCCCCGCGAGCCTGAGGCGCTGCCCCCCGCACCCGCGCCTCCTTCAGCCACCTGGGCACGGCAACTCCCACACCCGTGGAGTCGTCTGGGCCGTGAGCGGGTGATGCCGGTGCGCGCGAGCCGGTTCCACAGTCCGGTGGCGGCCGCAGCGCCTCGCGGGGGCGTGTCGGACCGAGCCCGTGGCCGCGCGCAGTTCACGCGGCCGGGCGAGGGAGACCCGAGG
>JACQNT010000053.1 GCA_016202915.1 Acidobacteriota bacterium | reverse complement strand
GCCCATGGCACCCCCCTTGCTCCCTTCTCCGGGCCAGATGACTCGGACTGTGCCCGACGCCTGTTTGTCGGGAAGGGAGGCCGCGAGCGCCTCCCGAAAAAGGAGTGACAACCCATGTGGAGCGCACGGCAGTCGCGGAAGATGGGTCGGCGGGTAGCCGGCCTGCTCGGCGGCCTGCTCGTCGGCCTCCTCTTGGTCGCACCCCCGGCGGCGGCGGCCTTCGTGGATCCGATCAACCTGTCCAACTCCTCTGCAACCGTCTCTGGGCGGCCGGGGATCGCGGTCAACGGAGCGGGACGAGTATTCGCCGTCTGGGAGGAGGGGCCTGTCGGTAATACCCAAATCTTCTTCTCCCGCTCCCGGGAGTCCTGCGGGGGTCTCGAGTTCGAGACGCCCGTAAACCTGTCGGCCCGCATGCCGGCCGGGACCGGACCGGCGAGCAATCCAGCGGTGGCGGTAAACGACACCGACGGGGTTTTCGTGGTCTGGCAGGCCTCCTTTGAGATCTGGTTCAGCCGGTCCACGGACAATGGGGGGACGTTCCTGTCGTCGCCCGTGGATCCCGTGAATCTCTCGAAGAATACCAGTCCATCGAATTCTCCGACCGTGGCAGCGGATGGCTCCGGGGTCTTCGTGGCCTGGAGCGATGGCTCTTCCCCGGCCGAGATCGTCATCACGAGGATGAATTCCGCGGGCGGGTTTGAACCGGCCCAAAAAGTCTCCCGAACCCCATCCACCACGGCGGACCCGAGGACCTCGCAGGCGCCCTCTGTCGCCGCCGGTGGGGGCAATGTTTTCGTGGCCTGGGAGGAACAGTTCGGCCAATTCTTCTCGCGGTCATCGATCATGTACAAGAAATTCGCCTCGGGCATCCAGCTGACGGATGTGGCCGGGTTGGGTGCCACGGTTCTCTCAGCCCCTCTGTCTAGGGCCACCGGCCCGAGCCTGGCCTTCGGGAACAGAATCCTCTCCGTGGCCTTTAGGACCTTTAACGCCGTTTACCACCGTTCAGCGGGTCCTGGGCCCGACTTGAGCTTTAGCGAGTTTAGTCCGCTCGAGCCCAGCTTCTCGGGTCCAGCGACCTCCCCCAGCAGCAGACCCGGTGCGGCCCGCGGCAACAGCAGCGCGATGGTGGCCTGGGCGCAGAAGCCGGATTTGACGCCGCCCGACACCGACATCCGGCACCGGCTGGTGGGGTCCACGAACGGGCCGGAGCCGGTTTTGACCACGGCGGCCGGGAGGGCAAGCCCAGCGGCCGCGATAGACTCCACCGGCCGCCTCTTGGTGGCGTGGCAGGGACGGGAGACTGCCGACCTGCCGAACAATGAGATCTACGTGAGCTACAAGGAGGGCACCGGCGGTGGGACCGAGATGAAAGCCGAAGTGTGGTCCGCCCCCCGGCACGTGAATCCGCAGACTATGGGACCAGGCACCATGCGGCGGCCCAACCTCACTGTGTTCATCGAGCCGAGTGACGGCCAAAACTGGTCGGTGTACGATATTTACCCCGGCTCGGTGCGCCTGAACGGCAAGGAAGCGCTGGGCCCGACCGCTATCGGGGACAACAACGGCAACGGGAAGCCGGATATGATGGTGAAGTTTGACAGGGGCGATCTGGGCGCGGTCGCCCCAGGCGAGCTCGAATACCCCGTCACCGGCGATACCAAACTGCCAGACGGGAGCCGTGGCTGCCCGTTCCGCGGGAACGGCAAGGTTCAGATCATGCAATAGCGCCAGCGCTTGCCTGATGGAGCGCCCGGGCCGAGAGGCCCGGGCGCTCTTTTTTTGACTTTGGAGCAGCAGCCTGCGCGCCGTTGACAGGGGCAGCGCCCTGGGGTACGGTCGGGGCGATGTCGCCCGCCTCGCGGATGCGCCTCGCTCGACGCGGCTTCCTTTCCGTTCTTGCGGTCCTGCTTTCAGCCCTGTTCCTCCCTTCACCGGTCTTTGCCAGGCGTTCACCGTCCTGGTCGGCGCCCATCGGGCCGGGACCCTCACCCGGATAGACGGTCGCACCGACGCGCTCGTGGGGACATCCCAGGTCTGCCGGGGGGCCTGGGGGGTCGCGGCCGCACCCCCGTCCCACGACTCCCACTGTCCCGCTCTGGTAGACGAGTGGGATAAGGAACGCGGCGAGACGGCGGCCAACCTCGGAGAGGGTAGCCAGGCCGGGGAGGACCTGGCGGTGCCCCGGTGCAACCACGTGGAACCTCGTTGCCGGAAAGTCAGACGGCTCCAGGAGTGGAGGTAAAGCGGACCGGCTGTGGGCATCAGGGTAATCCTCCCGGGAAAAAAGTTGAGGGCCGGGGGCACCCCCCGGGGGGCGCAAGAACCCTCAGCAGAGCCGGTTACGCCGGTTGCGTTTCTCCGTCAAAGGGGGTAGAGAATGCTGGATGCGGTCTCCGCCTCTGCCACCGGGAGAGGAGCAACGGCTGATCGCCCGCGCCCGAACGGGGGACGGGGAGGCGATCGAAGCCCTTGTCCGGCACTTCCAGGACCGCGTCTTCTCGCTGGTCCTCCGCCTGACCCGGAATTGGCAGGATGCCGAGGACCTCACCCAGGAGACCTTCGTCCGGGCCTTCCAGGGCCTGCCAGCCTTCAGGGGGGAGGCGGCGTTCTTCACCTGGCTCTACCGGATCACCGTCAATCTCGTCCGGGATCGGGTCCGGGCCGACGGGGTCCAGCCGGGGGCGGAGCCAGCCGATGGGCCGGAGAGCGACCCACGCGACCCGGCGCCCTCCCCCGAGCAGGCGGTGGCGGGGCGCCAGGAGGTCCGCCGGCTGGAAGTAGCCCTTGGGAGCCTCGGCCCGCACCTGCGGGAGGCGTTCCTCCTCAGGCACGTGGAGGGGCTAAGCTACGAGGCGATGGCCGAGATTTTGGGGGCCCCGCCTGCCACGTTGAAGATGCGGGTCCACCGAGCCTGCAAGACGCTAAGGGGGCTCCTGGAGGAGGGCAATGCTGGCTGAGCGCGATGAGGCGATCCGACGGTATCTCGAGGGCGAGCTGGCCCCGGAGGAGCGCTGGGCCTTCGAAACTCAACTGGCCGGTGATCCGGCCCTCCGGGAAGAGGTAACTGCCCTGCAGCGCCTCCTGGCCGAGGCCGGATCGCTGCCCCTGCACCAGGCCCCAGAGGACCTGGTCGCCCGGGTCCGTGCCCGGCTCGCCACCGCAGCACCCCGGCAGGCGTCGCGTCCTCCCCAGCGGAAGCCGTTCCTGCTCTGGGTGCCGGCGGCGGCGGCAGCCGGCCTCTTGCTCCTCCTGACGGTCAGCCGGTGGCAGACGGGGCCGCCCGCTCAAGCGCCGGGTGCTCCGCTCGCGGGTGCGACCGTGCCGGTCACCTTCACGCTGCGGGCACCCGGGGCCCACGAGGTCGCGGTCGTCGGCGACTTCAATCAGTGGCAGGTCGGCACGGTCCCCTTGGCCGAGCGGGAGGGGGACGGCACCTGGACCGCGACCGTCCCGATCCCGAGGGGTCGGCACCAGTACCAGTTCGTCATTGACGGGCGGACTTGGGTTCCCGACCCTGAGGCTCCGATCCAGGTGGATGACGGTTTTGGCAACAAGAACACGGTGTTAGAGGTGTGAGTTACCGCAGGCAACCCGGGCCGTCTAACGGAATGCCAGACAATCCGGACCCCAAACATGGGAATGGGGTCCCGCCCTGGCAGGAGGAGAATCGATGAACCGAAACCTACAGGGATTGGTCATTGCCGTGGGGTTCTCGCTGGTGTTGCTCCCGCAGGTTGCGCCTGCCCAGAGCCGCGAGCTGGCCGAGGCCCGGGCCGCCGTCAAGCGCAGCGGGGACCAGAGCATCGACGCGCTGAACGGGGCCCTTTCCCGGGTATCCGACCAGGAGGCCAGGGATGCCCTTGAGCGCGCGAAGCTCGAGGTGCTCGAGACGCAGAACCGGGCGTTCCGGGACCTGAACCAGGCCGAGAATGGCTCCATCTCCAGGCAGGACGGGCTGAGGACAGCCCTGTGGGCCACCGAGAAACACCAGGAGGCTTTGCTGAAGGCGATGGGTAATGCCCCCGTTCAGGCAAAGCAAGCCATCGAGCACGCCATGGGCGTCTCCGCCCACGGCCACAACACGGTGAAGGCGCTTGCGGAGGGGACCTCGCTCCCGGCACCCCCGGGTCCGCCTGCCTTCGACCGGCCCTCCGGCTCGCAGACCCGGCCCAGCCCGATAGGGCCGACCCCCGGTGGGATCGGCGGCGTCGGCCGCGGTCGTCCGTAGGTGTCTCGTCCGCGACATCTCACAAGGGAGAGGGGGGACCAGCCCCCCTCTCCCTCATTATTTTCCCGGTCCTGCCACCAGCGGGGACACGAGGGAGGAGAGTGGATGCCACGCCTGATCTGCGCAGCCCTGGTGACCTTCCTGGCCCTTCTTCCCCACTGGGCTGCTGCCCAGGCGCCCAAGCCGTTCTTCGCCGAGACGGGCGTCACCGTCAGCAGCGGCGACTTCGGGACCGGGGAAGACACCACCATCGTTTCCGTCCCCTTCACGCTGGGCTACCGGACCGAGCGATGGGAGGTCTCGGCCACGAT
>JACQNT010000052.1 GCA_016202915.1 Acidobacteriota bacterium | reverse complement strand
CGCGCCCTCCATGTACCGCATCCACGAGAAACCCGACCCGAAGAAGCTGGAGGAGTTCGACCGGGTGGCGCAGGCCTTCGGGTACCGGCTGCCCCGGCCGTTCACCTCCATCGAGCCGCGGGCGTTCCAGGAGATCGTGGAGATGGCGAAGGGGAGGCCGGAGGAGCGCTTCCTGTCGCGGCTCATGCTGCGGTCGATGAAGCAGGCGCGCTACGCCGAGAAGCGCGACATCCATTTCGGCCTGGCGACTTCCTGCTACACCCACTTCACCTCGCCGATAAGGCGCTACCCGGACCTGGTGGTCCACCGCATCCTGAGGCGGGTGCGCGCCGGGGGTCCGCTGACGCCCCGGGAGCGGCAGGCGCTGGAGGGGTTCCTTCCGGAGGCGGCCCTGAAGGCCTCCCGCATGGAGAGGAACGCGGACGCCGCCGAGAACGAGCTGATCGAACGGAAGAAGACGGCGTTCATGGCGGAGCGGCTGGGGGAGGAGTTCGACGGCTTCATCGTCTCGGTGCACCCGTTCGGCTTCTTCGTGGAGCTGGGGGAGTACTTCATTGACGGGCTGGTGCCGATCGACTCGCTGCGCGACGACCGCTACCGATTCCTCGAGAAGAAGCAGATCCTGAAGGGCGACCGGCACGGCCGCGTCTTCAAGCTGGGGGACCGCGTCCGGGTGCGCGTGGACCGGGTGAACCAGTTCCAGCTGCGGCTGGAGTTCTCTCTCGCCGGGCCGGTGGACAGGGGGCGCAGCGCGTCCCGGCGCGGCCGCTAGACCGTGGCGCGCGGCTACGAGTTCTTCGAGCACACGGCCGATGCCGGGGCCGTGGTGCGCGGCGCGACCCTGCCCCGGCTGTTCGAGAACGCCGCCCGCGCCCTCTTCGACCTGGTCTGCGATCGGCGCACCGTCCGGCCCCGCCGGCGCCTCCGGGTGGCCGTCGAGGGATCGGGGCCGGAGGACCTGCTCGTCCGCTGGCTTCAGGAGCTCCTCTACCGCCACGAGACGGAGGGCTGGCTGTTCTCGTCGTTCCGGGTGGAGCGGGTGGATCGGGCGCGCCTGAGGGCGCGCGGCGTGGCGTTCGGCGAGCCCCTCGACCGGACCCGGCACAGGACGCGGCGCGAGATCAAGGCGATCACCTACCACCAGATGCGCATCGTGCGCGGCCGCAGCGCCTGGCGCGTCCGGATTGTTTTCGACATCTAAGGTCAGCGCAGGTCGGTCCCGATCCGGCGCTGGCGGGGCCGGGAGGCCGCGCCGGAGGAATATAATGATCGGCCACGCGAGCCCGCGTGAAGGAGCCGGCATGCCGGAGCCTGTTCGCCTGGAGATCGAGAAGATCGACGACTGCCGTTATCGCATCCCGAAGCAGGGGCGGATGAACGTCCCCGGGATCGTCTTCGCGGACGATCGGCTGATGGAGGGGATCCGCGAGGACCAGGCGCTCGTCCAGGTCATGAACGTCGCCTGCCTGCCGGGGATCGTCCGCGCCTCCCTGGCGATGCCCGACATCCACTGGGGGTACGGCTTCCCGATCGGCGGCGTGGCCGCCTTCGATCTGGAGGAGGGGGTGATCTCCCCCGGGGGTGTCGGCTACGACATCAACTGCGGGGTCCGGCTGCTGCGCTCGGGTCTGAGCGCCGGGGAGGCCGGGGGGCGGATCAGGGAGCTGGTGGAGGCCCTGTTCCGGAACATCCCGACGGGGGTCGGGTCCCACCGCAAGGATTTCCGGCTCGACCAGAAGAGCGAGGTGCGCCTCCTGCGGGAGGGGGCCGCCTGGGCGGTCAAAAACGGCCTGGGGGAGGAGCGGGACCTGCTGCACATCGAGGAAGGGGGCGGTCTGGAAGGGGCGGACCCGGCCTGCGTCTCCGACCGTGCGAAGGAGCGCGGCCGCGCCCAGCTCGGCACCCTCGGATCGGGGAACCACTTCGTCGAGGTGCAGCGCGTCGCCGAGGTGTACGACGAGGAGGCGGCCCGCGCCCTGGGCCTCGAGCGGGACGCCATCACCATCTCCATCCACACCGGCTCGCGCGGCCTGGGGTACCAGGTGTGCGACGACTTCCTGCAGGTGATGCTGCGGGCGTCGCGCGACCACGGCATCCACCTCCCCGATCCGCAGCTCTGCTGCGCCCCGGTCAATTCGGAGGAGGGGCGCCGGTACATCGGGGCGATGTACGCCGCCGCCAACTTCGCCTTCGGCAACCGCCAGCTTATCACCCACTGGGTGCGGCAGTCGTTCCAGGAGGTGTTCCAGAAGGGGCCGCGGGACCTGGGGATCGAGGTCGTCTACGACGTCTGCCACAACATCGCCAAGATCGAGACCCACCTGGTCGATGGGAAAGAGCGCCGGCTGTGCGTGCACCGCAAGGGCGCGACCCGCGCCTTCCCGGCCGGCCACCCGCAGACCCCGCATGCGTACCGGGACGTCGGGCAGCCGGTCCTCATCCCGGGCGACATGGGGCGCTACTCCTTCGTCCTGGTCGGCACGCAGCGGGCCTTCGAGGAGACTTTCGGATCGACCTGCCACGGGGCGGGGCGCCGCCTGAGCCGCAAGGCGGCCAAGAAGAGCGCCCGGGGCCGGTCGATCGTGCGCGACATGGAGGACCGCGGGATCGTGGTGCGGGCCGACGGCTACGCCACGCTCGCCGAAGAGATCCCCGAGGCCTACAAGGACGTCGCGGAGGTGGTGGACGTCGTGCACCGGGCGGGGATCTCGCGCCGGGTGGCCAAGCTGGTGCCGATCGGCGTGATCAAGGGCTGAGGCGCTCCGCTCGCGCGCGTCGCCCGGCGTGGCGCTTCGCGCCGGAGAGGCGGGCGGGCTGCAGCGCCGCCTCCAGGACTTCGTCCACGGTCCGGGCGAAGCGGAACTGCAGCGAGTCGAGGACCGGCTTCGGGACGTCCCGGAGGTCCTTGCGATTCTCCGCCGGCAGGATGACCGTCTTGATCCCGGCCCGGTGGGCCCCCAGGATCTTCTCCTTGATCCCCCCGACCGGCAGCACCTTCCCGCGCAGCGTGATCTCTCCCGTCATCGCCGTGTCCGGGCGGCAGGGCCGCCCGGTCAGGAGG
>JACQNT010000051.1 GCA_016202915.1 Acidobacteriota bacterium | reverse complement strand
TTTCCAGCGCCCGTCGTTGTTCGGCATCGAGGTCAAGAGCTTCAGCGGGTTTTCGCATGGCGACAGCCTACAGAAGGTCGTCGCCAAATGTCAACCTATTTCTGAGACACTACACTAGGTCCGAGACGCCCCCGCGAGGCGGAGCGGCCGCCACCGGACCGTGGGGCCGGCTCACCCGGACCGGCGTCAACCATTCACGGCCTTGATAACTCCACGGCTGTGGGGCCGCCGCGCCCAAGTGGCTGAACGAGCAGCGGGTGCGGGGGGCAGCGTTCCTCTGACTCGCGGGGCCTTCTCGCAGCGCGCCCGCGGCGACGGCGACCGCGTGCCCGGCGAGGCAGAGGCGCTGCCCCCAGAAGCCGGGGATAGCTCACCCGCGATCGCTCGTGACTGGCGTGCCGCGTTCACAGGCGCCACGCCTCCTGTCCGGCGTGTCCGCCGCCGTGCGTCCGGGCGCGCCGGGGTCGTCCCAAACCGCTGCCCCGAGCCTCTCCGGCGTTTCAGCATCGGGATTGCTACGGTAGCGCGCGGGTGGAGTCGGGCCGATGCGTCCCGGCGCGAAAGCCGGTATCGGAGGTGGGGCGACCATGGGAGGGACGGAACACGCACAGGCCTTTCTCGTCACGTTGTGGACCTACGGCGCGCTGCCGACGTTCTCCAGCCCGGCCGCGGCGGGCCTGTTCTGTCGGGTCTTGGGCAGGTTGCGCCACGACCTGGGGTTCAGGGTGCACGCCTACGTCGTCCTTCCGGATCGCGCGCGTCTCATCCTGGGCGCCAGCGACCGCGACCCACGCTGGGTCCGGATCGCCGTGCAGCGCCTGAAGTCGCGCTTCGCCCGGGAGTGGAACAGCCGCTCGGGGAGGTTGGGGCTGGTGTGGCAGGACGCCGACCAGCGCCTGCCGCTGGGGGACACGGGTGACATCCGCCGGCGGGCGGACCTCCTGCATCGGAATCCCGTCATGGCCGGGCTCGCGGGGCAGCCGGGCGCCTGGCGGTACTCGAGCTACCGGGCCTGGAACGGGGACGGCCGGACGCCGACACCGGTCGATCTGATAGACGGCGGGGGAGCGGCGCGCGCTAGCGGATGATCCGGAAGGATCGCTCCCAGCGCGACTTCGTGAACAGGTGGGTGATCTTTGCCCAGATGCCGCGCGCCTTGTCCAGGATCGAGGTCTTCTGCCAGGCGTCCCGGTCCTCGTCGTACGACCACCAGATCATGAAGGCGCGGCCCTTGATGAAATCGCGCGGCACGAAGCCCCAGGCGCGGCTGTCCCGGCTGTTGTCACGATTGTCGCCCATGCAGAACAGGTGCCCTTCCGGGACGCGCCGGGCCTCGTAGTTGTCCTGTTCGACGTTCAGTCCGGGCGGGTTGCGGTGGACCTTGTAGCCCTCCTCGACCGGCGCGCCGTTGATGTAGACCTGCCGGTCCCGGATCTCGACCACGTCCCCCGGCAGGCCGATGACGCGCTTGATGTAGTCCTTCTCCGGCTCCTCGGGATACTTGAAGACGACGATGTCGCCGCGCCGCAGGTCCCGGATCGGGAGGAGGGACTTCTCGATCCGGCTGACGAGCGGAGCCCGGTCGAGCCTGGGGGCGTAGGCGAACTTGTTCACCATGATGTAGTCGCCGATCAGCAGCGTGGGGATCATCGATCCAGTCGGGATCTTGGACTGCTGGAACACGAAGGTGCGCGCGAACAGGACGAAGATGACGCAGGTGACGATGGTCTCGAAATAGTCCCGCACCACGCCCTTCGGCGCCTCGACCGGAGTCATAAGCCGGCGATTATAGAGTCGGCGATGTTCCGTATCAAGCGCCGGCCGCGGAGCGGGCGGTCACTCGATCCAGATCGACACCCGGTCCTCGCCGTCCTCGATCTCGACGATCTGGCCGGCCTCCATGTTCTCGATCTCCTCGAGCAGGCCCTCCAGGTCGATGTCCTTGCTCCGGAGGGAGCCCTTGCTTTCCTTCCCTTCCACCCTGACGTGCCCTCCGCATGCGCCGGCCACCGCGGCCACGCGGGCGGCCGCCGAGACGATGCGCATCGGCAGGTTCACCAGGACGGTCGGCGTGCGCGACCCATCCTCGTAGACTCGAATTTTCAGCCACCTGCCCTGTCTGTCGCTCTCCCGGTCCCGATCCCGCGCCACGGCCGGCGAGGCGAGGGTCAGGAGGAGCCCCGCGACGACAAGGTGAGTCGCTGCGACCCTGAGCGTTCTGTGCATGGGACCTCCTTCCGCGAGGTCCGGAGCCGGTGACCGGCCCGGACGAACGATCCAACGGGACGCCGTCCGGAAAGGTTCCCGAGGGGGCGGGGGAGACGGCGCGCGGGCCGGCCCGAGAATCGCCGGGGCGCCGCGTCGGGCCCGCAGGCGTCAGGGACCGAGGCGCTCCTTGAGCCTGCGGACCTGCTGCGACAGCCGGCGCAGGCGGACCGAGAGGGACAGGAGGTAAACCGCCAGGATCGTCCAGACGGCCGTGTAGGCCCCGATGAGGAACCGGAACCCGCGCGCCACGACCGCAGGCTGGGCGGCGGCGGTCTCCGCCGTGAACCGGGTGATCGGTTCGGCGTCCTGGGCGAAGGCGGCGAGGGCCGCCCCGATCGCCGGCAGGCCCGGGAGATCGAAACTCATGGCGACCTCCTTCCCGCGGCAGCCCCGGTCCTGCGCGCGGCGTGGACCAGCGCCTCCACTTCATCCTGCAGCCGGCCCAGGCGGCAGCGCTCCATCAGGAGGTAGCCGAACAGCAGGAAGAAGGTCAGCGTGCACAGCAGCAGCGTCTTCTCCATGGTCGGGTCGAGGCCCTGCCCGCCCGAGGCCTTCAGGACTTTCGGGTGCAGCCCGCGCCACCACTCCACCGACTTGTAGATGATCGGCAGGTCGAGGAAGCCGACGACGGCGACGATCGCCCCCCAGCGCGCCGCCTGGTCGGCGTTCTCTGCGCTGCCCCTCAGGACCAGATAGCCGGCGAAGATGAGCCAGAGCACGAGCGTGGAGGTGAGGCGGGCCTCTCCCGTCCACCAGACGCCCCAGACCGGGCGTGCCCAGATCGGCCCCGTGACCAGGACGATGGTGCAGAACAGCACCGCCAGCTCGGCCGAGGCGTGCGCCACGAGGTCGAACCGCCGGTCCCGCTTCCAGAGGTAGATGGCGCTCGCGGCGGCGCACAGGGTGACGCCGAGGAAGGCGCTGAGGGCCGAGGGGACGTGGAAGTAGAAGATCCGTTGCACCACTCCCATCTTCTGTTCCGTCGGCGCCACGGCGAAGACCACGTAGAGGCAGACGGGGAACAGGACGGCGACCAGGAGGAGCAGCGCCTGCTGGGGCAGGTATCGGGATCGGCTCGCGTCTGGCATCGCTTCCCCGTGAACCGGATCGGACGCGCCCCGGACCGGCGCGGGATTATACCCCGCGCCTAGTCGTCCAGGGCGTAGTCGAACAGAAGGACGGCGGCGGCCAGGAAAATGATGTCGTAGGCGCAGGACAGGGCGATCCAGGAGGCGTAGCGCTCGAAGGGCCGCCCCGCCAGGATATGGCCGGTGGCCTTCACCGCCGCGAGGGAGATCGGCACGGCGGCGGGGAACAGCAGGAGGGGGAGCAGCAGCTCCCCGCGGCGGGTCTGGGTCGTCATGCAGGCGAACAGGGTGCCGACCGCCGCGAAGCCTATGGTGTTCAGGATCAGGACGAGGAGCGCGAGGCCGATGCGGGGTCCGAACCGGTAATTGAACATCAGGACCGACAGCGGGAGGACGATCGCCTCGACGGCCGACATGAACAGGATCGAAGCCGCCACCTTGCCGAGATAGAAGGCGCTGCGATCGACGGGAGCGAGCAGGATCCCCTGGATGCGGTCCTGCTCGCGCTCGATCTGGAACGACCGGCTGATCGCCAGCACTCCCGCGAAGATGAACGACACCCACAGGATGCCGGCCCCGAACGTCACGAAGTCGATGATGGTGAAATCGAAAGCGAAGTTGAAGACGACGAGGACCAGGAGGGCGAAGAACAGGAGGGTGACCGCCTGCTCCCGGCTCCGCAGCTCGGTCTTCAGATCCTTGGCGGCGACGAGGCCGACGGCGCGCAGGTAGGTCACGCGGCCCCCGCGGCGGGGGCCCCGGCCCGCGTCGCTGTGCTGAAGAGCGCTTCCAGGCTCCCCGGATCGCTCCCGGCGGCCGGCCGGTCGGCGGCCAGCCGCCCGTCCACCAGGACGATGACCCGATCGGCGACGCCGAGGGCGGCCCGGAAGTCGTGCGTCGCCAGGACGCAGGTGCGGCGCGCGGAGCGTTCCTCGCGGAGCCGTTCCTCCAGCCTCAGGGCGGCGTCTCGATCGAGGCCGGTGAACGGCTCGTCGAGGAGCAGAACGTCCGGCCGGTGCAGCAGCGCCCGCGCGATCGCCAGCCTTTGCTGCATCCCGCGCGAGTAGGTGCGCACCTGATCGGACCCCCTGCCTTCCAGGCGGGCGGCGCGGAGCGCCTCGCGCGCCGCGGCCGGCGGGTCGGCCAGGCCGTACAGGCGGGCGTAGAAGGTGAGGTTTTCCTCGCCGGTCAGGTGGTCGTACAGGAACGTCTGGTGCGACAGGAGGCCGATGCGGCGCCGGATCGCGGCGCGATCGCCGTTGCCGACATCCTCCCCCAGGACGCGCAGCGTGCCCGCGCCCGGGCGCAGCAGTGTGGCGAACAGCCTGAGCAGAGTCGATTTGCCCGCGCCGTTCGGCCCGAGCAGGAGGACGAACTGCCCCGCGGGAACGGCCAGGTCGACGCCGTCCAGGGCGGGGATCGGTCCGAAGCGCTTGCCGAGGCCCCGCGCCTCGAGGGCGAGCCCCACCTCCGGGGTTCCCGGGGGCGCCGTGTTCACCCGGTCTCCGGGCGCCGGGCGGGCGGCCGCGGCAGGGGGGCTTCCAGGGCGTCGATGCGCCCCAGCAGGAGCGCAGCCTCCCGCGTGTAGCGCCCGGTCATCGCCCGGTAGTCGGCCTCGGAGATCTTCCCGGCGTGATAATCGAATTCGATGTCGCGGATCGTCTCGTAGGTGATCTCCTTGAGGGCGTAGAGCTCCCGCAGCTCGACGACGGCATCGGGCCCGTCCTTCAGGGGGGCCGCGATGTGGAGGACGAGCGGCGCCAGGACGAGCGCGACCGTCCCGAGCATCACCAGGATGCCGGCCAGGACGAGCATCAGCGGGTCTCCTCGATCTCGCGCCGCACCCTGTCCAGCAAGCGGCGCTCCTCCGTCGTAGGTGGGGGCGGGCCGCCCGGGGCGTCGGAGCTCTCCCGCGCCGCCGCCACCGCGCCGGCCCGCCCCCAGCGCCGTACGAGCAGGACGAGGGCGGAACCGGCGAGCAGGAGGGCGGCGAACGGCGTGACCCAGGCGAGCAGGTCGAAGCCCCTCTTGGTGGGCGCGGAGCGGATCTTTTCGCCGTGGCGCGCGACGTAGGCGGCCACCACCTGATCGGGCGTCTCCCCCGCGGCGAGGCGCGTCCGGATCTCGTCGCGGAGGCCGTCGGCGGTGCCGCAGGTGCAGACGCGCACGGTGAGGCCGGCGCACCCGCAGTAGCACATCAGCTGGCCCTCGACCTGCTGCTGGGGCGTCAGCTCGGCGGCGGCCGCGCCCCCAGGGGCCAGGCAAACCGTCACCGCGAGGAAGACACCGGCAGAGAGAGAACGGCGCACTCCGCCTGCGGGACCGTGCGGAAGTGGGCGGGGGCGCCGCGCGAAGCGCGTTTGGCGTGGCGCTTTTTCAGCGGGTCGCGAACGGAGCCGAGGCGAGCGCAGGCGCCGCCTGCGCGGAGCCGTGTCCCGCAGGCGGAGTGCCCGTTCTCGCTGTGCGGCGTCGTCAGGCGGCACGGCTCTGCGCCTCCAGCAGGCGCGCCTCCGACTCGCGGCGGCGCTCTCTCAGGTCGGGGAGCATGGCGAACCAGGCGCCCAGGATCAGGACGCCGCCGCCGATCCAGATCCAGTTGATCAGCGGGTTGAGGTACGCCTTGAACGTCGCCCGCCCGTCCCGGGGGTTGAAGCCGGTCAGGATCAGGTACAGGTCGTCGCGCAGGGAGTAGCGGATGTCCACCTCGGTGGAGGGGTCCTGGCCCGTCTTGTAGAAGTTCTGCCCCGGGACCAGGGTCCCGGCCTGCCGGCCATCCCTGGAGACGGTCACCCGGGCTCCCATGAACTCGTGGTTGGGGGTGTCCTCTCTGACGACATCCTCGAAGCGCATCGAGTACCCGCCCACGGAGAAGCTCTCCCCGCGCAGCAGCGAGGCGGTCGCCTCCTGCTTGAACGCGGAAGACCCGGTGATGCCGATGACGATCAGCATAAAGCCGAGGTGCACCGTGAAGCCTCCGTAGCGCCTCTTATTGCGGTCCACCAGGCTCAGGAAGGCGGCGGCATGGCTCTGGCCGGTGACCCTGTGGCGCGACCGCGTGCCCCAGTAAAACTCCATCACCGTGGCGGCGATGACGAAGACCGCCAGGGCGAACGAGACGACCGCGTAAGGGTCGCGGATGCCGGCGGCCAGCAGGGCGGCCGCCCCGCCCGCCAGCGCCCAGAGGGGCACCTGGAGCTTGTCGAGAAGCCGGCGGGGGCTGGCGCGGCGCCAGGCGATCACCGGGCAGATC
Organism: Acidobacteriota bacterium; assembly: GCA_016202915.1. Classification (GTDB taxonomy): domain Bacteria; phylum Acidobacteriota; class Polarisedimenticolia; order Gp22-AA2; family Gp22-AA2; genus JACQNT01. The sequence goes on along the minus strand of JACQNT010000051.1, from coordinate 1,383 downwards.
CCCGCCAGGGTCACGAGCCCGAAGGCGATCGGCACCATCACCGCGTTGAAAAACGGCGGCCCCACGGTGATCTTCACTCCGCGCACCGCCTCCGACAGGATCGGGAACAGGGTCCCCCAGAGTACGGCGAAGGCGGCGCCGACCAGGAGCAGGTTGTTGAACAGGAAGCTGCTCTCCCGGGACACGAAGGAGTCGAGGCGGTGCACACTTCGGAGCAGCGGCAGCCGGTAGAGGAGAAGCCCGATCGAGACGACCACCGAGAGGCCGAGGAACCCGGCGAACACCGGGCCGATCTCCGACTTGGTGAAAGAGTGGACGGAGGAGATGACGCCGCTTCGGGTGATGAAGGTGCCGAGGATCGCCAGAAGGAAGCTCATGATGACCAGGGAGAGGTTCCAGACCCGGAGCATCTTCTTGCGCTCCTCGATCATCACCGAGTGCAGGAAGGCGGTGCACGTGAGCCAGGGGATGAGGGAGGCGTTCTCGACCGGGTCCCAGGCCCAGTAGCCGCCCCACCCCAGTTCCACGTAGGCCCACCACCCGCCCAGGAGGACCCCCGTGCCGAGGAAGAACCAGGAGAAGATCGTCCACCGCCGCGTGCTCCGGAACCAGGCGTCGCCGAGGCTGCCGGTCGCCAGGGCGGCGATGGCGAAGGCGAACGGCACCGTCAGGCCGACGTACCCGAGGTACAGGCACGGAGGGTGAATCGCCATGAACGGGTTCTGCAGCTGCGGGTTCATGCCGTTGCCGTCGACGGGGGTGAAGGCCAGGCGGACGAAGGGCCGCGCCATGAAATTCACCAGGACCAGGAAGAAGGTCATGACGACGGCGAGCGTGGTCACGACGATCGGCATGAGCGGCCGGTTGCGGCGGCGGTTCAGGAAGGTGATGCCGGCGGCGTAGCAGCAGAGGATGAACAGCCAGAAGAGGATCGACCCCGACTGCCCGGCCCACAGCGCCGCCAGCTTGTACGGCAGCGGCAGCGCCCGGTTGGAATAGGAAGCGACGTACTCCAGTTCGAATCGATCGGTCAGGATGCAGGACTCGAGGCAGGCGACGGCGAGAGCCACGAGGCCGGACGCGGCGTAGACCGCCCGCTCCGCACTCAGCACCAGCTCGCCCGAGGCCGCGCGCCAGCCGTTGTAGGAGGCGATCACGGCCCAGCCGGAGGCCGCCAGGGCGACGAGCAGACAGAGCGTGCCGAAATCGGCCACGGTTACCTGCCGAATCCGGAGGGCGCCTTCACCGCACGGCCGGAGCGGTTTCGGGGGTGGCGGAGGACGGCCGGTCCTCCGTAACGGGCGCCTTGTAGTCGCTCGGGGAGCGGTTCTGGGCCTCGTACTTGGAGGGGCATTTGGCCAGAAGGGTGGTGGCGGCGAAGGT
>JACQNT010000055.1 GCA_016202915.1 Acidobacteriota bacterium | reverse complement strand
GGTGTAGAGTGGGGACGACCCGGGGCGCCGCGGGATTCTCGGGCCGGCGGGCGGGAAGGCGGGCGTGGATGGGCTGGGGTCGCCGGTGGGCGGGTCCTCTTCTCGATGTCATCGGAAGCGGCTGCGCCTTCGCGCTGCGCCTCCTCCCCTGGCGGGCGGCCCTCTGGATCGGAGACGGCCTCGGTCGGCTCGCCGGGTCGCTTCCTGGCCGGAAAAAAGCCCGCGCGGAGGCGAACCTCCGCAGGGCCGGCGCGGCGGACCCCCGGAGTTCCTCCCGGCAGGCCTGGGCGCACGCCTCGAAGTCGATCATCGAGATGGTCTGGAGCACGACCCGATCGCCCGAGCAGGTCCGGCGACACCTGGTCATCGAAGGGCTCGACTCTCTCCGCCGGGCGGCGGAGGCCGGCCGGGGGGTCCTCCTGGTCACGGCCCATGTCGGGAACTGGGAGATGGTCGGGCAGGCGGCCACCCTCGCGCGGATCCCCGTCGCGGTCATCGCGCGGCCGCTCCGGACGCCGAAGATGGAGCGGCGCCTGGTTGCCTTCCGGAGAGGCTGCGGCGTCCGCACTCTCCTGCGGGGCCGGCCGGGAGCCTCCCTCGCGGCGGCGCGCTGGCTCCGGCGCGGCGGCCTGCTCGCCTGCATGATCGATCGGGCCAGCAGCGGGAGGCGCGTCGGCCTCCCCTTCCTGGGGAACATCACGAACGTCCCGCTGGGCCCGTTCGAGCTCGCGCAGCGATCCGGATCGGCGGTCATGCTGGGCTGGGGGAGGAGGCGCGCGGACGGGGCGACGCTCGTGACCTTCAGGAAGGTCACGAACGGGACGCCCGGCGACCCGCGAGAGACCGCCGGGATCGTGACCCGGGCGCTGGAGGAGGTGGTGCGATCGTGCCCGGAGCAGTGGCTCTGGATCTACCGGCGCCAGCCGTTCTGGAAGGATCCCCCGCCCGCCGCCTCGGCGGATCCCGGTCTTCTTCGACTGCCGGCTGAAGCGCGGCCCCATCCTTGAGTTGACCCTACCCGTGTGCTAGATTGCCCTGCGGCCCGCGCGAGGCGCCGTTGCGGCGCTCGAAAGCCTCGGCGCGGGCCGGGAGCCCCGGAGTGCGACCTCCCTCCTCGATCCCGAAGATCCGGTCTTCTCGCATCGCCCTGATCTGCAGCTCGCTGGCGGCGGCGCTGGCGGCGCCGGCCGTTCTCACGCCGATCGTCATCGGGTCGGTCGTCATCGAGCCGGCCGCCGCGCAGGAGATCCGGCCGGGCACGGCGGGGCCCGCGCCGCAGGAAGCCGCGCCGCTCCGCTACACGCTGAAGACCATCGACAACGAGGCGGGGACGCGGATCGTCCTGGAGTTCACCCGCAAGCCGATCTACGAGGTCCGCGGCGACGGGAAAAAGGTCTTCATCTCCCTGCGGGAGCGCGCCGTCGAGCCGCCGTTCAAGAAGCGCGACTACGGCGGCAGGGTCCTGGAGAAGATCAAGTTCATCGAGGGGCTGCGGTCTTCCGAGATCGTCCTCTACGCCGGCGAGGACTTCGGATCGTTCTCCGCCTTCGAGATGGGGGAGCCGTTCCGCATCGTCCTGGACCTGCGGCGGAGGCAGGGGCCGTCGATCGCCGTCGGCATCCCCGGGCCCGGCGCTCCCCAGGGACCGAGGGGGACCACGGGGACGGCGCCCGCCGCGGGAGGCCCCGGCGCCGCCGGGCCGGGACAGGAGCCCCCCATGCCCTCGGAACGCCTCCCGGACGAGGGGGAGGCGGGAGGGCCGCGCCGGGACGGCTTCATGGTGGTCCTCGATCCCGGCCACGGGGGGGACGACAGAGGCGCTCTCGGCCCCTCCGGCCTCGCGGAGAAGGACGTCACGCTCGACGTCGCCCGGCGGCTGAAGGCGCGCATCCTCGCCGACCTGGACGCCGAGGTGCTGCTGACCCGCGATGCCGACCGGGCCGTGCCGCTCGACGAGCGGACGGCGATCGCCAACCACAACCGCGCCGACCTGTTCGTGAGCCTCCACGCCAACGCCTCGCGCCGCGGCCACGCGCGCGGCGCCGAGACCTACTTCCTCTCCTACCAGGCGACGGACGACGACTCCCGCGCCGTCGCCGCGATCGAGAACAACACCCTGGGACTGGAGCAGGGGGTGCAGGCGAACACCGGCCTGGAGATGATCCTCTGGGACCTGGCCCAGAGCGCCTTCCTGAAGGAGTCGAGCGTCCTGGCGGAGATCATCCAGGAGAAACTGAACGAGGCGCTCGACATCGACAACCGCGGCATCAAGCAGGCGCCGTTCCGCGTCCTGATGGGGGCCACGATGCCCGCCGTGCTGATCGAGATCGCCTTCATCAGCAATGCCGAGGAGGAGCGACGGCTGCGCGACCCGGCGTTCAAGGACCGGCTCGCCGCCGCGATCTTCGACAGCGTGAGGCGTTATCACGAGAAGTACGTCGAGGGGCGGGCGCGCCAGGGGCCCGCGGGGGGCGGCCGATGAAGAAGACGCTCGTCGTCTCCGGCGCGGCGGTCGCGGCCTGCGTCGCGGCGCTTGCCGCCGTCCTCGTCCTGCGCCCGTGGAACGGGGCGGGAGCGCCGGCCGCAGGCGGGGACGGCGGTGCCGGCCCGGAGGCGCCCCCCGGCGCGGTTGACCCGCGGGCGGCCGGGACCGACGGCGAGGTCGTGGAGGAGCCCAGATCCCCGGGCGCGGGAACGGAGCCGGAGGCGGCCGCGGCCAGGCCCTCGTTCCTCTCCGACCAGAATCGCCGCGAAATCGTGCTCTTCTTCCAGGAGAGCGAGAGCGAATACCTCGGCCCGGAGCGGCGCAAGATCTTCCTGACCAATTCGCTCACGGACCAGGCGAAGCAGATCGTCATCGAGCTGATCAACGGCCCGCAGGATCCCGATCTCCTCCCCACCCTCCCCCGCGAGACGCAGGTCCGCGGCCTCTACCTCGACCGCTCCGGGACCGCCTACGTCGATCTGAGCGGCGAGGTCGAGTCGCTGCACCCGGGAGGCACCGCGGAGGAGATCGGCACGATCTTCTCCCTGGTCAACTCCCTGACCTACAACCTGCCGGACATCAGGAGGGTGCACCTGCTGGTCGACGGGGAGGAACGGGAGGCCCTCAAGCATCTCGATCTGCGGCGCGACTACCGGCAGGACCTCTCCATCGTCGACATGGACGGGGTGAAATCCGGTTGAGCGGCGGCGCCGCGATCGGCAGCGCCGGCGCGCCGGGCCCCGCCGGAGCGGTCGGGGTCTTCGATTCCGGCATCGGCGGCCTGACCGTGTTCAAGGCGCTGCGCGCCGCCCTGCCCCCGGGCGAGCGACTCCTCTACCTCGGCGACACGGCCCGCGTCCCCTACGGCACGAAGTCGGACGAGACGGTGATACGCTACGCGCTGGAGGGCGCCCGGTTCCTCCAGAGGCGCGGCATCAAGGCGCTGGTGGTCGCCTGCAACACCATGTCGGCGGTGGCCCTGCCGGAGCTCCGGCGGGAGATGCCCTTCCCGGTCGTCGGCGTCATCGGGCCGGGCGCCGAGGCGGCGTGCCGGGCAACGCGCAGCCAGGCGATCGGGGTGATCGGCACCTCCGCCACGATCAAGAGCGGCGCCTATGTGCGCGCCATCGCCTGCCACCTCCCGGAGGCCCGCGTCGTCAGCCGCGCCTGCCCTCTCCTGGTGCCCCTGGCCGAGGAGGGATGGGTGGACAATGAGGTCGCCCGGGCGGCGGCCGCCGCCTATCTGACGGAGATGCGGGGGACCGGGATCGACACGCTGGTCCTCGGGTGCACGCACTACCCGCTTCTCAAGAAGGTGATCGGAGAGGCGATCGGGCCGGACGTGAGGCTCGTGGACTCGGCCGAGGCCACGGCGGCGGTGGCCCGGGAGCGGCTCCGCGAGAGGGGGCTCCTGGCCGCGCCGGGAGGAGAGGGCGGCGGGGCGGCCGACGGGCCGGCGCGCGGGGCGGCTGGCGAGGCGGCGCGCGGGGCGGCGCCCTCCGGGGGCGATCACTTCTACGTGACCGACTCCTCCGAGAGGTTCCGCGAGGTCGGATCGCGCTTCCTCGGCAGCCGCCTGGAGACCCTGGAGCAGGTGGACATCGCGGCGTGACGCGGGGGGGACGATGCAGCGCCTGGACGGCAGGGGTGAGCGCGACATGCGGCCGGTGGAGATCGCCACCGGCGTGAACGTCTACGCCGAGGGCTCCGCCCTCATCAAGATCGGCAACACCCAGGTGATCTGCACCGCCAGCCTGGAGGACCGCGTGCCGGCCTTCCTGCGCGACACCAACCAGGGCTGGATCACCTCGGAGTACGGCATGATCCCGCGGGCCACCGACCAGAGGACGCAGCGCGAGGCGACGCGGGGGCGGGCCTCCGGCCGCACGCAGGAGATCCAGCGCCTGATCGGCCGCTCGCTGCGGGCCGTCAGCGATCTCAAGGCCCTGGGGTCCCGGACGATCTGGATCGACTGCGACGTGCTCCAGGCCGACGGCGGGACGCGCACCGCCTCGATCACCGGCGCCTTCATCGCCCTCGGGATGGCGCTGGCGAAGATGAAGACGATGAACATCCTGGCCGGGCCGCCGCTGCGCGGCATGGTGGCCGCCACCTCCGTCGGGCTGCTGGCGCGCGTCCCCTGCCTCGACCTGTCCTACGCCGAGGACTCGCAGGCGGACGTCGACATGAACGTCGTGCGCACCGACGGCGGCGGCTACGTCGAGGTCCAGGGAACGGGCGAGAAGACGCCGTTCACGCCGGCGGAGATGCAATCGCTGCTCGAGCTGGCGGCGCTCGGGACCGACCTCCTCTTCGAGCGCCAGCGCGCGGCCCTCCGGGACGTCCTGCCCGGCCTCCTGCCGCGGCCGTGAGCGGAGGCGGCCCGCGACCCGGCTCGCCCCCGTCCGGGCCGGCGCCGCTCCTGATCGCCACCTTCAACCCGGGCAAGGCGCGCGAGATCGCGGGCTTCCTGGCGTCCCGCGGCTTCGCGGCCGTCACGGCCGCCGAGCGCGGCCTCCGCGACCCGTACGAGGAGCAGGGCGCGACCTACGAGCAGAACGCCCTGGGGAAGGCGCGGCACCACGCCGCGCTCACGGGCCTGGTGGCGATCGGCGACGATTCCGGGATCGAGGTGGACGCGCTCGCCGGCCGCCCGGGGCCTCTTTCCGCACGCTACGGCGGAGCGGGCCTGGACG
>JACQNT010000056.1 GCA_016202915.1 Acidobacteriota bacterium | reverse complement strand
CCGGAGGGGAACGGGACGAGGATCACCTGGGGGTTCGACACCGACCTCGGGATGAACCCGGTGGGCCGCTACTTCGGCCTGATGTTCGACAGCATGATTGGCAAGGACTACGAGAAGGGGCTCGCCGGGCTCAAGACGCTCGTCGAGGTCCTGCCCAAGGCCGATTTCTCGGACCTCAAGATCGAGGCGGTGGAAGCGGCCCCCGTGACCGTCGCCTACGTGGTCGCTTCGAGCACGAAGGACGAGAAGGCCATCGGCGCGGCGATCGGGAGCGCCTACGCGCAGGTCGGACGCTTCATGACCGCCTACCGTCTCAAGCAGGCGGCCCCGCCGATCACAATCAGCACCAGGTGGGACGACTCCGGGTACCAGTTCGACGCGGCGATCCCCGTGGACAGGGCGCCGGATCGCGAGGTCCCGGCTGACTCGCCGGTGAAGATCAAGCAGACCTATTCCGGCAGGGCGCTCAAGGCGGTTCACCGCGGCTCCTACCGCGACATGCCGGCGACGTACGACAAGCTTGCCGCCTACGCCGCCGCCTACGGCTACGAGTCGGCGGGATCTCCCTGGGACGAGTACGTCAGCGATCCCGGGAACACGCCGGAGCCGGACCTGATCACCCACATCTACATGCCGATCCGGTAGGGGGCGGCGTCCCGCCCTCACTCCGCCCAGCGGGCGATGAACAGGTTGGTCTCACGCGAGGCTGGGTCGGCGCGGTTCGAGGCCCAGACGATCCAGCGGCCGTCGGGGCTGAAGTGTGGGAAGCCGTCGAACCCCGGAGCGAAGGTGATCCGCTCCGGCTCGCCTCCGGCCTTGTCCACCAGCCACAGGTCGAACTCGCGACCGCCCCTGGAACCGGCGTTGGAGGCGTAGATGATCCGGCTCCCGTCGGCGGTGAACGTGGGGCAGAAGTTGGCCGCCCCGTTGGAGGTGATCTGGCGGCGGCCCGTGCCGTCGGCCTTCATGATGTAGATCTCCAGGACGTGGGGCCGGACGAGCCCGTCCTTCAGGAGCCGCCGGTACTCCTCCAGGTCTCCCCCCTGGTGACGGCTGGCCCGCCAGGCGATCTCGGAGCAGTCGGGGCTGAAGACGGCGCCGCCGTCATAGCCGGGTTCATTCGTCAGGCGCCGGGCCGATCCCGCTTCGTCCATGACGTAGAGATCAAGGTCGCCGTCGCGGGCCGAGGTGAAGACGAGCCTCCCGCCGCGATGGCACCAGGTCGCCTCGGCGTCGTAGCCGGGAGTCTCGGTCAGGCGACGAACGTCCGATCCGTCCGGCCTGGCCTCGTAGATGTCGTAGGAGTCGTAGAGGGCCCAGACGTAGCCTCGCGAGTGGTCGGGCGGCGGCGGGCACCCCTCGCCCGAGCCGTGGGTCGAGGCGTAGATGATGCGATCCGCCTCGGGCCAGTCGAAGTAGCCACAGGTCGTGCGGCCTCTTCCCGTGGAGACGCGCGTCGTCTCGCCGGTGGCGAGGTCCATCACGTACTCCTGGTCGCACCCCGCGCCCGGCGTCGTCGCCTGGAAAATGAGACGCCTCCCGTCGGGGCTGAAATACGCTTCCGCGTTCTCGCCTCCGAACGTGAGCTGGCGGAGATCCGCCAGATGGCGCTCCCCCGGGAACGAGCCGGGGAAGGGGAGCCCCGCCTCGACCCGGAACTCCGGGCCGGGCCGCCTCTCGTAGAAAGGGGCGATCGCCGTCGCCGGTCGCGTGCCGCCCGGGGCGGCGCCCTGGCCGGAGGCCTCAGACGCCACCGTGGCGGGGGCGGTCTCCGGCCCGGTGGTGGAGGTGGGGCCGTGCGCCGCAGCCGGCGAGGGGCCGGCGGCCGGATCGGTGCCGGGGCCGCCGCCCTGCATCGCGGCGCGATCGCCGAGGGTCGCGCGCAGGGCGAGGCGCTGCCCCTCGCGGATGACCGCGACCTCGATCGTCTCCCCCGGCCTGTGGTCCTGGAGCGCGTACGTCATGTCGTAGAGGTTCTCGATGCGCGTCCCTGCCATCTCGACGATCCGGTCCCCGCCGTGGATCCCCGCCCGGTCGGCCGGTCCGTTCTTGCGGACGTCGGCGAGGAGGACCGCGCCTTCGGTTGACTCCATGGCGCGGTAGTCGGGGACGCTGCCCAGGTAGGCCCCGTAGCCGCGGCTGTCTCCGACCATGCTGGGCCCCGCCGTGGAGCGCGCGTAGGTCGGCCGGTCCGGCCCGCGCGCCAGGTCCCGGGCCAGCGCGACCGAGAACCGGGCGATCCGCGCCGCGCCTTCGGCGTCCACCGCCTCCGCGTCGTCGTCCGGCGTGTGGTAGGCCTCGTGCGCCCCGGTGAACAGGTGCAGCACGGGGATTCCCGAGGCATAGAAACTCGTTTGATCCGAGGGGCCGTAGCCGTCGCCACGGCCGGTCACTTTCAGCCCGGGGACGGCGCGCGCGGCGCGCGCGATGGCGTCGGCCCACTCCGGCGCCGATTCCGTGCCCAGGGCGATGAGAGTGTCGTCCCGCAGCCGGCCGACCATGTCGAGGTTGATCATCGCCACGGCGCGGCCGAGGGGGAACGGCGGGTCCTTCACGAAATGCGACGATCCGGCGAGCCCGACCTCCTCCCCGGAGAACAGCGCGACGATCCCCGTCCGGTGGCTCTCCTCGTTCGCGAGCGATCGGCGCAGCTCCTCGGCGATCACCAGCGCGGCGACGACCCCTGACGCGTTGTCGTCGGCGCCGTTGTGGACCGCGGTCACGTTGGGCCGCATCGACCCCTCGCCCCCCATGCCGAGGTGGTCGTAGTGCGCGCCCACGACCACGCACTCTCCCGCCAGCGCGCCGCGGCCCGGGATGACGCCGGCGAGGTTCTCGGTCTGCGCGTAGACCGGGTTGAGCGCCACGCGGCCGGTCACGCGGATCCCCGTCGCGGCGACCGACCGCGGAGCGAGGTCCCGGTCGACGATCTCCTGGAAGGCCTTCAGATCGACACCGATCCCGTCGAGCCACTTCTGGGCGACCGATGTCGTCACCTGGAGCGCGGGGATTCCCGCCGGGCTCTCCGGCCCGTCGTTCTTGAGCGCGGGGATCTTGTCCTTCCCCTCGTCCTGGAGCGGACCGGTCACGAAGATGACCGCCGCGGCGCCTCGCTCGCGGGCCTGCAGGGCCTTGTAGCGCAGCGCGGACCAGCGGCTGGGCCTCTTGCCGTTGAACGGAGAGGCCTCGTCGCGTTCCTGGGGCTCGTAGCGCAGCATGAGGACCACCTTGCCCCGCAGGTCCAGGCCGGCGAGCTCCTGGAAGCCGATCTCCGGCGACTCGATGCCATAGCCGGCGAAGGCGAGTTCTGCCGAGAACTCCCCCGGGCTGGAGAAGCCGAGGGGCATCCAGTCGCCGTCGGCCACCCCCTCGAGGCGGTTGCCGGGCGCGAGCTCGACGCCGACCTTGACCTGGAACGGCTGCCGGTAGCTCGGGCCGAAGGCCGGCTCGAGCCCGATGTCGCGCAGCCGGCTTTCGATCCAGGACGCCGCGCGCCTGATCCCCTCGCTCCCCAGGCCGCGCCCTTCCATCGAGTCATCGGCCAGGGCCTTCACGCCGGCGCGGATCTTCGCGGCGAGCCTCCGCGAGACGCGCGGCGCCTCCGGGCCGCGCCCGGTGGTGGCCTCCGAGGGCGCGGCGACGCCGACGCGGATCGTCGCGCCGGCCGCGCCCGCGAGCAGCGCCGACAGCGCGCCCACCGTCCAGCAGGTCGCCCGCCGGCTCATGACCTCCGCTCCGAAAGCAGGCTCCGTACCAGGATCGTCAACCCGGCCCCCCGGGGGAGCGTGCAGATCCTAGGGTATCTGAAGAGGCCCGACAAGCGTGGTGAAGGAGGTTCCGGGGAGGTCGCCCCGCGGGCGGCGCAGGGTTGTCCCGGATCGGCGCGGCATGGTAGGTTGCGTCGCGCGTCTTCGAGCGAGGGGCCGCGATGCGCCTTCCCGAGGGACTGGAAGCGAGGTGTGGCGCCTGCCTGCTCTATGGGGCCATCGAAGGTCTGGCCGATGGGCTCGTGCTGGTCGATAACCAGGGCCGGGTGTTCCATGTGAACCGCCGCGCCGAGCAGATCCTGGGGATCTCCTCGGAGCGCGTGCAAGGCAGGAAGCTCTCACCTCACCTCCTCCACGCGGGCGTCCTGACGTTCTGGAACTCCGCTCTCGTCGAGGCCCAGCCCCTCTCCGCCGATCTCGCCTTCCCGGAGAGGAAAACGATCCGCGCCACCGCTTCGATCTGCCTCTCGGATTCGGGGGAGCCGATCGGCAGGGCCCTGCTGCTGCGCGACGTGACCCGCGAGAAGACGATCCAGATCGAGCTGTCGGCCTCTCTGGCGCGGCGCCTCCTGGAGATGGCGGGCGGCGAGGACCCGGAGGGAACCCTGGCCGATCTGACGGCCAGGGAGCGGCAGGTTCTCGAGCTGCTCGCCGCGGGCCTGAGCAACGCGGCGCTCGCGGGCCGGCTGCGTGTGAGCGTCAACACCGTCGCGTCCCATCTCAAGCATCTCTACACCAAGATCGGTGTCTCGAGCCGCTCGCAGGCGACCGCCTACGCCATCCTGCACGGCATCCGGCCGCCCGCCAGGTAACGGTCGTCCGCATCCCACGACT
>JACQNT010000050.1 GCA_016202915.1 Acidobacteriota bacterium | reverse complement strand
GTGCTAGGATGCTCGGCAGGAAGTCGTCCCTCAGACCTTCAGCCAGCCGGCCCGAGGCTCGCATTCGGGCGAGGGGTCCACTTCGGTCTGCGCGGAGACGGTGAGCGCCGGGCGCGAACATCCGCGCGGGGCAATCGAGCGGAGTCGAGTGAGCCCGTGGCGCGGCTCCGGGAAGCGCCGGGAGGAACGGGGGACACCGGACCCACGGGAGACACCGGACCCGGGGATCGAAGGACTCCGGAGGAAGGGAGCTGAGTCACGTGAACCGCAAACTGATTCGACCCAATCTCACTGAACTGAAGGACAGGCTGGGGCCGCGACCGCCAAGGCGCAAGCAGGTCCCGCCGGACCAGACCAATGCCGAGGCCTTCTATTATCTCAAGCAGATGAACAGCAAGACCCCGATGGTCGTGGTCCTGAAGGATGGCGAGGAGCTCCGCGGCGTCATCGAGTGGTACGACCGCAACTGCATCAAGGTGAACCGCCAGGGCGCCCCCAACTTGATGGTCATGAAGGACTGCATCAAGTACATGTACAAGGCCGAGGAGATCCAGGAGCGCGGTAACTTGAGGACCGACGGCATCTGAAGCCCCGCCTCCCGCGGTCCGGCCGGACGACCGGGCCGGGCCTCCCGGCCCGTCTCATCCGATGAAGCCCGTCATCGCACTGACCACCGGCGACCCGTTCGGCGTCGGCCCGGAGGTCTGCCTGAAGGCGGCCTGCGCGCCGCCGGTCCTCGAGGCGTGCCGCCCGCTCCTGATCGGAGACCGGGAGCACCTGCTCGACGTGGCCCGGCGGATCCCCGGCGGCGTCGGCGGCGAGCCCTCCGGCTGGCCGGAGGTCTCCCGGTCCCCGTTCGCGTGGGGATCCAGGCAGGGGGACGATGTGGCCGTGGAGGAGTGGGCCGCCGGGCCCGCCTTCCACGACATGGCGGATCGGCCGGAGGCTCCCGGGACCCCGGGCCCATCCGCCGCCGGAGGGCGGAGCGCCGTCATGTACGTGAAGCAGGCGGTGGCCCTGGCGCGTTCCCGGGTCGCCTCCGCCGTGGTCACCGCCCCGCTCAGCAAGGCCGCCCTGCGCCTCGCGCGGCACAACTACCCCGGCCATACCGAGCTCCTGGCCGATCTGTGCGGCCTGGAGAAAGAGGAGGTCGGGATGATGTTCGTCACCCCCGAGATGAAGGTCGCCCTCCTCACGGTCCACGCGAGCCTCCGGGACGCGATCGGCTCCCTCTCGGCCGCGGCAATCGGGGCGCGCCTCCGGCTGATCCGCTCGGAGCACCTCCGCTGGTTCGGGACCGACCCCCGCATCGCCCTCTCTGCCCTCAACCCCCACGCCGGCGAGGGCGGGATGTTCGGAACGGAGGAACAGGAGATCCTGGCGCCGGCCGTCGAGGCGGCGCGGGCGGAGGGGATCGACGTCGCCGGGCCGTTCCCGGCCGACACGATCTACGTGCGCGCGCTGAAGAGGGAGTTCGACGTGGTCCTGGCCCTGTTCCATGACCAGGCGACGATCGCCGTCAAGGCGCGTTCCTTCGGCAGCGCCGTGAACATGACGCTGGGCCTGCCCTTCCTGCGGACCTCCGTGGATCACGGGACGGCCTACGAGATCGCCGGGCGGGGCACGGCGGATCACGGCAGCCTGGTGGAGGCGATCCTGCTGGCGGCTCGCCTGGCCCCGCGCGCCACTGCAGGCACCTGAGGAAAGAGGCAGCCCGATGGCTATTGGAGAACACCTCGTGTTGATTCGCGAGGTGTTGTGTCTGAGGGAACGATCAGGAGGTCCGCGCGTTCGTCAAAATCCAGGTTCTCAATTGAGGTCAGGGATTTCCAGAGCGTGCACGGAACTCTGTAATAGCGGGCGTCATAGGGTATGTGAAGAGCGAAGTCCCTGAAGGAATACCGCTTGGGATTGAACTCGATGATCAACACGGGTTTGTGTTCTGAGAGCGTCTTGCTGGCTCCCTTCAAGACGGATAACTCGCATCCTTCAACATCGATTTTGATCAAGTCGATGTGCCTGTCCAGCCCTTCGGCTTCCTCGTCGACGGTCCTGACCTGGATTTGCAGCAGGGAGTCTTGACGGATCTGTCCCTTGCCGATGTTGAAGTCGCGGGCACGCGGCTCAAAACCGGCACTTCCGGACTTCTCCCACAGGCCAAGTTTCCTGGGGACGATATTCGACGCACCGTTCCCTTCGATGTTTCTGAGGAGCCTGTCGTGGATCGCGTTCGACGGTTCGTAGGCGAGCACCGTGCCACGATCTCCCGCACATCGGGCCAGGACCAGGGAGTGGATTCCCAGGTTGGCGCCGACATCCATGGCCACCGATCCGGGGCGCACGTGGTCGCGATACAGCGTGAAATACGTCAGATTGTCGCTGAACCCATAGAGGTAGACGGCGCTGGAGTTTGCATCGGAGGAGCGACAATGGAGGACCAGGTTCTCATAGCCGATGGGTGAGGCTCCGAGATCCAGGTCGCTCCCGCCTCGAAAGAGTTCCAGCTGCGCCTGGTACACCAGCTCGATGAAGAGTTGTGACGAAGCTCTTTCGAGGAACGTATTTCGGCTGATCCCATACCATGACCGTGCGGCCGTGCGGACTCGCATATGGCTCGCCTGATTCGGATGGTCATAGGCGTCCTCTACGAGTCTCAGGAAATGTCGCCTTGAGACTTCTTCGATGACTCGCTTGGCAAGCTTGAGAAACACAGGCTCCCATCTCCCGCGGCAGGCAGGGGACGCCTCGGACGGCCAGGACACCGTGGTCCGGCGCGGTCGCGGGTCGTCCGGGACCGGGAGGCGCGCCACGGGGGGGGACTCTCGCGGAAGCCCCTGTGGCCGCGGGGGCTTGCTCAGCGCCGGACCGGTGACAATATTGTCCCTGTCCGCCGGCGCGGCAAGCCGGAGGGCGGTTCGGGCCCGGAACGGGACCGTGTCGCGATGGGGGACACCTCGCTCGCCCGGCGAACGGGGGGCCTTGCATGAGCAAGATGACGACGGACGAGACGTTCCGCGCGCTGGCCGCGGCCGATCGCCGAAACGCGGTTCGCGGCGTCGCCTGGGGAGGGATCGAATCGGTCGCCAGCGCGATCGTCGGCTTTCTGCTCACGCCGCTCGTCGTCGCCGCATTCGGCATCGAGGGGCTCGGACTGTGGGCAGCCTCCTGGTCCATGGCGCATGCTGCCGGGCTCTTCGACCTGGGCATGAGCGGAGCCTACGCCCGGTTCACCGCGCAGGCGATCGCTCGCGGCGATGCCAGGGCCCTCAATGGCACCGTAGCCGTCGGGGTCGGATTCCACCTTGTCGTGACCGCTCTCCTGGCCGGCGCGGCCGTGATCGCCGGGCCGTCGATCGTGGCGGCGCTCTCGCGGGAGGGTCACTTCAAGGACGTGGCGCCCAGCGTTTTCGGATGCGCCATGGCCACGGTGCTCCTGCGGCTGGCGCTCTCGGTCTTCCGTGGGGTCGTGGCGGGCGCCCAACGGATCGATGTCTTGGGTCGCATCGGCGCGGGCGTGGCGGTCCTCGAGGGACTCGGTGCGGCGGCCATCGTCCTTTCCGGGGGCGGGCTGCGGGGGATGGGCTTCAACTCCCTTGCGGCCGCGCTGGTCGCTTCGGTTCTCGAGGGTCGCGCGGCCTACCGTCTGTGCCCGCAGCTTCGGCTGCGGCCTTTTCGGGCTCCTGCATCGGACTGGCGCGAGGTGCTGTCGTTCGGGCTTAAAGTTCAGATGACCCGGGCGGCCGAGATCCTGGCGAAACACGTGCCGCGCCTGGCGCTGGCCGCCGGGCCCGGACTCGCGGTCGCCGGCGTCTACGACCTCGGCGCGCGGGTGGCGGCGGCGCTGAGCATCGCGGGAGCGTTGCCCCTCCCTGTCCTCGCTCCCCTGGCCAGTCGCCTGGAGGCCCGCAGCGAGACGCATCGATTGCTGCCGCTGCTGGAGCGCTCAACCCGCTACGTCGCGCTCATCGTTGTTCCCTGTGCCGCGGTCGTGATGGTCGACGCGGGAGGGATCCTTCGGGCCTGGACCGGTCAACCGGAGCCTCCCGGAGCCGGCGCGACCGCGCGGCTGCTGGCCGCGGCGACCATGCTGGCACTCCTGGCTTCACCCCTCAGGCTGGTCCTCCGAGGCATCGGCCACGCTGGCCTGGAGGCGTCCTCGGCGATCTCGGCCTCGACGCTCCATCTGATCCTCGCTCTCGCCCTCGCCGTTCGCTTCCAGGCGCCGGGCGTGGCCTGGGGGGGCTTCGTCGCCTCGGTCGTCGCGGCAGCGATCCTCGGTGTCGGGGCCCGTCGGGTCGCCTCCGGCCTGTTCGCGAGGTCGGTCCGCCGGTGCGCGGCGGGTCCCTTCCTGGCGGGCCTCGCGGGACTGGCGGCGGGGTGGGCGTTCAACCTGATCGTGGCGCCGCCGTCCGGACTCGAGGCCGCGCGTCTCCCCGCCCTGATTCATCTCGTCGGGGAGAGCGCGGTCGTCCTGACGGTCTTCGCTCTGGTGGCGGCGGGGACCGGTGGCGTCCGGCGAGAGGATCTCGCGCTTTTGCGCGTCGCTCGGGGGGGGACCTGAGAACCCCGGGCGGCCCCGCGCTCAGGACGCCTGCTCCGGCTCCCTCGCCCTTGCGAGGGCGGGTTGCCTTCAGTTCGAGGGCCGTTTTCCGCTGCTCCTCGGCCGAACAGGAGCCTGGTCAGGGTCCGCTCCCGTGACCGTGGCTCCCGCGAGCACGTGGCTACCGACCCAGAGCGCGCCGCACAACCGCGGCCAGGAAGCAGTGAGGCCCTCCTTGCGTAGCGCCCGCGCCGCCCGCGGGACACGCCCCTGGACCGACTCGCCGGGACGCACGCGGTGTTGAGGAGCGCGGCTTCGCCCGGGTGCGGTGCCATGCCTGCCGGGGCTGCACCTGACGCGGCTGTGGGGCGCCGGCGCGCCTCAGTAGCCGCCGAAAGCCTCGCGCACGGCGCGCAGCATGGCGGGATGGACGGCGCGGTTGGCGGCGATGATGTCGCCGCTCTCGAGGTAGGCGTCCTTCCCCTGGAAGTCGGTCACGACCCC
>JACQNT010000049.1 GCA_016202915.1 Acidobacteriota bacterium | reverse complement strand
CCTCTGGCTCGCGGGGCCTTCTCGCAGCGCGCCCGTGGCCGCGGGGTGTGCCGCGGCCGGGCGCGGGAGAGCAGAGCGGCGACGCGGCCGTCGGCGGTCTCTGCCGATCCGGCCACGGCGACCGCGTGCCCCGCGGGGCAGAGGCGCTGCCCCCAGAAACTGGGGATAGCTCAGAGGCGGCGGCAATTGACACCCCCGCGGCCGTTTGGCTACCATGCGGCGTACTCAAGAGCACCCAGCGCGGCCGCTACTCGAGTCCCGCGTTCCAGGCCATCGGGACCGGGCCGTCCGGAGACCCCGGGGACGTGGGCAGAAAGGTCAAGCTCAGGCTGTGGAGCCGGATCGCCTACGTTGACCTCGTCCACGAGGTGGCGGAGGACCTGGCGCGGGAGGCGGGCTTCTCGAAGAACGCGGCGCTGAACATCGGGCTGGCGGTGCGGGAAGCGGTCATCAACGCCATCAAGCACGGCAACGGGATGGAGGCCACCAAGCCGGTCGAGATCGCCTTCGAGCAGAATTCCGATCTCTTCCGGGTGCGGGTGCGGGACGAGGGCCCCGGGTTCGACTGGGACCGGACGATCGATCCGCTCGACCCGGAAAACATCTTCCGCACCAGCGGCCGGGGGATTTTTTTCATGAAGCACTTCGTCGACCAGGTGACCTTCCTGCGCCGCCGCGGGAAGGGGACCGAGGTCGTCCTGGAGAAGAGACTGGAGCACGTCGGCGGGGCGGGCCGCGGCGGCGAGGTCATGAAACGGAGGAGAGGATGAAGGCCAACGCCAGGCACCACGGGAAGGTCACCGTCGTGGATCTGTCGGGGAAGATCACGATCGGCGAAGGGGACATCAAGCTGAAGCAGGCGGTCGGCGCCCTCCTCGACGAGGGGCGCAAGAACGTCGTTTTGAACCTGGGCGGGGTGTCCTACATGGACAGCGCCGGGATCGGGGAGCTCGTGGCGTGCTACAAGCGGGCCACCGAGAAGGGGGCGTCGCTGAAGCTCCTGAACCCGAACGGCAAGGTCCAGGATCTCCTGATCCTGACCAAACTCCAGGAGATTTTCGACATCTTCCGCGACGAGCGGGAGGCCCTGGCCAGCTTCTAGGTTTCCTTCTCTCCTCTTGACGGAAGCCCCCCGGGAGGCCGATGATTGCCGCACCGGGGCCACACCGCGACACCGCGCCCCCACCCAACCCGTCCACCGATCCCGTCCACCGGGTGTCCGGCGAGGCCCACGAAACGGAGGGCCAAACGATGACACCACTGTCATGGTTCAGACGTCGCGGTCTCTGCCGCATCGAGAGCCGCTCGCTGGGCGGCTGGTGGGTCCTCGAGGTCCGCGGGAAGTTCGCCGCGGGAACTCCCGAGAAGCGCTTCCTGGAAGAGGTCGACAGCCTCCTCCGGTCGGGAGCGCGCCGGGTCGTGATCGACCTGACGGGATCGCATTTCGCCGACGATACGGTGGCCAGCGCCGCCCCGGAGGCCTACCACAAGGCGCGCGCGGCGGGGGCGGAGATGCGCTTCGTGGTCCTGCCGGGGAAGGCCGGCGGCTACTACCACATGGCCGGGCTGGAGATGACCATCCCGACCTTCCCCAAGCTGGAGGGCGCCATCGAGGTCTGACCGCCCACGTCCTCCGCCCTATTCCGCCAGGCGCGCTTTCAGATCAGCCAGGAGATTGAGCGCCTCGAGGGGCGTCAGCGTGTCGATCGGCGCCTGCCGCAGCGCCCGGACGACGGGATCCTCCTCCGGCGCGAACAGGCCGAGCTGGGCCGGCTCGGCCGCCGGGGAGGCCCCCGGCTCGGCCGTGAGCCTCCGGGCCAGCTTCGGCCGGCCGTCGCGCGACAGCTCCTCCGCTTCCAGGTTCGCCAGGACCTCGCGCGCCCGGTCGATCACCGCCGGCGGCAGGCCCGCGAGGCGCGCCACCTGGAGCCCGTAGGACCTGTCGGCCGCGCCTTCGATCACCTGGCGCAGGAAGACGATCGTGTCGTTCCACTCGCGCACCGCCATCGTCAGGTTCCGGACCCGCGGCTTCAAAAGCGCCAGCTCGATCATCTCGTGGTAGTGGGTCGCGAACAGGGTGCGCGCCGCGACTCCCTGGTTGTCGTGCAGGAACTCGGCCACCGACCAGGCGATCGACAGCCCGTCGAACGTCGAGGTGCCGCGCCCGACCTCGTCGAGCAGGATGAGCGATCGCGGGGTGGCGTTGTTGAGGATGTTCGCCGTCTCGATCATCTCCACCAGGAAGGTGCTCTGGCCGCGGGCCAGGTTGTCGGAGGCCCCGACGCGGCTGAAGATCCGGTCCACCAGGCCGATCTCGGCCTCCGAGGCCGGCACGAACGATCCCGCCTGCGCCATCAGGGCGATGAGGGCCACCTGCCGGAGGTAGGTCGATTTGCCCCCCATGTTGGGCCCGGTCAGGATCAGGATCTGCCGGTCCGCGGTGTCCACGAGGCAGTCGTTGGGCACGAAGCGCTCCGTCTTCAAGAAAAGCTCGACGACCGGGTGGCGCCCTCCGACGATGCGCAGCCGCGTCGACTCGTCCACCCGGGGGCGGGCGTATCCGTGCGCCGCGGCGCCCTCGGCGAAGGAGGCGAGGGCGTCGAGGGTGGCCAGCGCCCGCGCGGTGGCCCGCAGGCGCGCCGCGGCGGAGGCCACCTCCTGGCGCAGCGCCGTGAACAGGTCGTACTCCAGCGCTTCGATCCTCTCCTGCGCCGTCACCACCTTGGCCTCGTACTCCTTGAGCTCCGGAGTCACGTAGCGCTCCGCCCCCACCAGCGTCTGCTTGCGCTCGTAGTCGGAGGGGACCAGGCCGCGGTTGGCGTGGCTCACCTCGATGTAGTAGCCGAACACCTTGTTGTAGCGGACCTTCAGGGAGGCGATCCCGGTGCGCGCCCGCTCGCGGGTCTCGACCGAGGCCAGGTACGCCCGGCCGTCGCGCCGGATGCTTCTCAGGTCATCGAGCTCCGGGCTGAAGCCGTCGCGCAGGAGCCCGCCTTCGCGGAGGGTGGCCGGAGGGTCGTCGGCGAGGGCCGCGCCGAGGCGGGCGTGGAGATCTCCGAGAACGTCCAGACCCAGGACGGCCCGGCTGAGGGCCGGGGCGGTCAGCGCCACGGCGCGCCCGGCGATCGAGGGGAGGACCTGGAGGGAGTCGCGCAGCGCCACGAGGTCGCGCGCGTTGGCGGTCCCCAGGCAGCAGCGGGCCAGGAGCCTCTCGAGGTCGTGCACGCGCCCGAGGGTGGCGCGGATGGCGGCGCGCTCGGCCGGCTGCGACAGGAAGGACTCCACGGCGTCGAGGCGCTCCTCGATCGCCTCGACCGACAGGAGGGGCCGCAGGATCCAGTCGCGCAGCAGACGCCCGCCCATGGCCGTTTCGGTGCGATCGAGGATCCCGAGGAGCGTCCCGTCGCGCCCGCCGTCCCGGGCGTTCTCCGCCACCTCCAGGGTGCGCCGCGTGACGGCGTCGAGGACCATGCAGTCTCCCTCCTCGTGCCAGGCGAGGCGGGTGACGTGCTTGAGGTCGGCCTTGTGGACCTGCTGCAGGTAGTGCAGCAGGCCGCCGGCCGCGCCGATCGCCAGGTCACGGTCCTCGCAGCCGTACCCTTCGAGCGAGGCGGTCCCCAGGAGGCCCAGGAGGGCCCTGTAGGCGCTCTCCCTGCCGAGGGTCCAGGAGGGGACGCCGCGAATCATGATCCCTTCGAGCACGGGCCGCGGCAGGAGGGTTTCCGCGGCGACCCCTTCCGGCAGGAGGATCTCGCGCGGCCGGAAGGAGGACACCTGCTCGGCGAGGGACTCCGGCGCCCGGGCCCCGCGGTGCTCCGCCAGTCGGAAGTCGCCCGTGGACAGGTCGAGATAGGCGCATCCCACTCCGTCCGCAGTCCGCCCGCGGGACGGGTCTCCGGCGGGCAGGAGCGCGGCGATGAAGTTCGGCTCGCGCGCCGGGAGCTGCGCCGGGTCGGTCAGCGTGCCGGGGGAGACGACCCGCGTGACGGCGCGCCTGACGATCCCTTTCGCGACGCGCGGGTCCTCCACCTGGTCGCAGACGGCGACGCGGAACCCCTGGCGGATGAGGCGCGCGATGTACCCCTCCGCCGCGTGGTAGGGCACGCCGCACATCGGCGCCTCGTTCTGCGTGCCGCGGCCGCGCGAGGTGAGCGTGAGCGACAGCGCCTTCGACGCCGCCAGGGCGTCGTCGAAGAACATCTCGTAGAAGTCGCCGAGGCGGAACATCAGGATGGCGTCGGGGTTCTCCGCCTTGATCTTCCGGTACTGGCGAAGCATCGGCGTCAGCGTGTCCATGGCCCTCGCGCGGCTCGTTCGCGCCGGTCCGGAGCCTCCCTCTGGCTTTCCTTGACAAGCGGCTGGGCGGCCATTATAAAACAGCCTGCGCATGACCACCGATCCTCTCGCCGCCGAGGAAGTCCCGGTCACCCCCGAGGACCTGGACGAGGAGGACAAGGTCATGCTGGTCTTCTCCTACCTCTGGGTCCTGGCGCTGGTGCCGTTCATGGTGACGCGCCGGGAGTACGTCCGCTGGCACGCCAAGCAGGGGCTGATCCTGTGCGGCGTGTCCTGCCTGATCTTCCTGGCGCTCATCTTCGTCGGCGCCATCCTGGCGACGCTCTCCAAGGTGTTCGCCTGGCTGTTCGCCTTCGCGCTCGTCAACCTGGTGCTCCTGTATCTCGCCCTGGCCCTCGTCTGCGTGATCAAGGCGATGCGCGGCGAACGCTGGGCCATCCCCTTCCTGGGCGACCTGGTCGAGAAGATCTGACCGGGCCGGGCGCGCCATGAGCGAGGCGATCCAGGAGACGCTCCGGGCTTCTCCGTGGGCCGGTCTGCTGCTCGTCGTCCTGATGGCCTGGCTCGAGTACATGTTCCCGCCCGCGCCGGGCGACTCGACCATCCTGTTCGCCTGCTTCCTGGCGGGCGCCGGCGTGTTGCCGCTCCCGGCGGTCGTGGCCTCGGCCCTGCTGGGGAGCGTCGCCGGGGCGCTGACCGCCTGGGGGCTGGGCCGCCACCTGGGGCGCTCGTACTTCCTCCTGCGCTCGGAGTGGGCCAGATTCGAGCTGGCGCGCCTGGAGCGCGGGTTCGCCCGCTTCGGGCCGGTGCTCCTGCTCGCGAACCGGTTCCTGCCCGGCCTGCGCGGATTCTTCCTGTACGCGGCGGGGATCGGCCGGCTCGGATGGCGGCCGGTGGCCTTCTACTCGACGCTCAGTAACCTCATGTGGATCGGCCTCATCGGGTGGGCCGGGACGAGCCTGGGGTCGTCGTGGGAGGAGGTGCGCGTCGTTTTCCGGCGCTACGTCTGGGGGATCGCGATCTTCCTGGCGCTCTACGCGGTCCTGGCGATCGCGCGGATGAGACGGCGGCGGCGGGCGGCCATTGCCATTTCCCGGACAGGCTCCTGAGGGCCCGGGACGCTCAGCCCCGCTTCCTGAGGCGCGACTCGATGCGTTTCAGCTCGGCCTGCCTCGCCGGCTGCCTTGGGTTGATCGCCAGCGATCGACGCAGGTACTCGGCGGAGCGCCTGAGATCCCCCTTGACCTCGTAGGCCTGCCCGAGGGAGTTCAGCAGGGGATAGCCGGGAGGGCCGGAGCGCTCCGCCCGGTGGAACACCTCGATCGCCCTGTCGGTCTGGCCCTCCACGGCGTAAGCGACGCCCAGGTTGTAAAGCGCCAGGGGATGGTTCGGGTGCAGTGCCAGGGCCTCTTCATAGGCGGCGCGGCCTTCCTGGTACTTCCCCTGCTTCACCCTCAGGCTGCCGAGGCTGATGTGGAAGGCCGCCTCCCTGGGCGCCAGGCCGATGGCGGTCTTGAAGGCCATCTCGGCCTTGTCGAAGTGGCCGGTCCTTAGATAGACTTGGCCGAGCCAATCGTAATGGATTGATGATTCCTTCTTCTTCTCGAGGCTCGCCACCAGGAGGCGCTCCAGCCGGAGGATCTTGTCCGGGTCGTTCGTCGTCTGGTACATCAGGTTGAGGCGGCTCATCGGCTCGAGCGCCGCGGGATCGAGGTAGAGGGATTCGATATAGGCGTCCTCGGCCGCCGCCGTCTTCCCTTCGGCCTGCAGCACCGCCCCCATGGCGGCGTGGTACAGCGCCTCCCTGGGGTTCCCCGCGAGCGCGCGCTCGGCGAGACGGCGGGCGGAGGCCGCCAGATCGCGGCGCAGGTAATCGACCACCGCGTTCAGCACGACCTGGGGAGTGGGGCGGCCGACCTTGAGGCCGTCGTCGGCGATGCCGTGGCTGATCAGCGCGGCGGAGACGGCGGGCCCGAGGAGGGTGGATGCGTCCCGGGCCAGGATCTCGTCGGCGTTGATCTCCCGGGCGGCGGCCAGGACGGCCTCCCGGGCCCTCTCCTCGATGTAGGTCCTCGACTCGCGCCCGGCGCGTCCGCGGTGGAAGGTGAGGACGTCTCCCTGGGAGGCGCGGGCCGAGATCGTCACGGGGAGCGTGAAGGAGGCGCTGTCCTTGGTCACGATCGTGACCGGCTGGTCCAGCGTCACCGGCAGGCTGTCGTAGCGGTACACCCTCTGGTAGAGTGGCACGCGCAGGTGCAGGCCCGGGCCGAGCGGCAGGGCGGCGCCGGGCGACTCGCGCACGGCGAACGAGCCGCCGGGGATGTAGACGATGTTCAGCGCGCCGAGGACGGCGAGCACGACGATCAGGATGCGGGCCTTCTTCCGGAGCATGATCTCGGGGGTCTCCGCCGGGGTGCGCCGCGCCGGCGCGCCGGGCGTCCGGCCGGATGCTCCCGGCAGCGCGGCGCGTGGAGCGGCGCGCAAGCGGGGCGCGAGTGTAGCGCACGCCACCCGGAGTGTCAAACGAGCCGGCCCCGCGGGGCACCGCCGCACGGGGCGCGTCCTCCGCGCGGCCGTCCTGCTGGCGCCCCTGGCGTACGCCCGGGCCGCCGCTCCGGATGACGCGGTCTCGGAGGCGCGGCGGGTGGAGGCGGCGTTGAACGGGATGCGGGGCCTGGTGGCGCGCTTCACCCAGACGGTCGAGTCGCCCGGGCTGCCGCGGCCTCAGATTGAGCGGGGCACCGTCTATCTGCTCCGCCCCGGCCGCATGCGCTGGGAGTACGACGAGCCGCGCGGCAAGCTGGCGGTCGCAGACGGGCGCAGGAGCTGGCTGTACCTGCCGGAGGAGCGGCAGGTGCTGGTGGCGCCCCTTCGATCGATCGAGGCGGGGCGCGGCGTTCCGCTCCTGATGCGCGGCCGGATCGATCTCACGGGCGATTTCGACATCGACTGGGGCCCCCGGCCCGAGAACGGACCGCGCCCCCTCCTGCTGACGCCGCGGTCGCCCTCGGCGGAGTACCGGTACCTGCTGCTGGAGCCGGGGCCGGACCACCTGGTCCGGGTCCTCACCGCCGTCGATCCCCTGGGGGGACGGGTCACGTACCGCTTCAGCCTGGTCACGCAGGTCGGGGACCTGGATGAGACGCTGTTCCGCTTCGTCCCGCCGGAGGGGGTGGAGGTGCGGGAGATGGCGCGTTGAGGCGCCCACCCAGATATCACCACTTTGGGGCGCAGGCCCCGCCGCGCCGCGAGGCACGCCTCCGCGGCTCTCGCCGCTCGGCTCCGCTCCGTTCGCGACCCGCACCGCTGCGCGCACGCCAAGCGCGCCTTGCGCGGCGCCCCCGCTCACTTCCGCAGGGCCTCGCAACGCGGCGGGGCCTGCGCTCCAAGTCGGGCCTCTATCAGATCTCCCCTTCATGTCCGGACCAGCGGCGGACGCCCGCCTGGCTGACGGCGGGGCAGATGTGCTGGCCTGAACCTGGTGACGGAGCCGCAGAGTGAGGCGCCGTGCCCTGCGCCCGATGGACCGTGCGAGACCGAGCGCCGGGGACCCGACGCGCGGGGTGCGGCGCGGCGGGCGGCGCGAGGCGAGGGGAGCGTCGCGCAGCGACGCGGACCCGTGTCCGGCGGGCGCAGGGTCGGCGCCTCAAACTGGGGATACCTCAGGGGCCCCCCGACTTGCCGCCGGCGGGATGGTGGCGTATATTCCTGGCAAGGACGCCGCACAGACAAATCGCCGGTTAGGGGAGGACACGAAGATGTCACGCTTGCCGATTCTGGTCGCGCTCGCTTGTCTGCTCGGCGGGCCGGACGCGATCGCCCGTGAGGATGCGCCCAACCCGCCCTCCCCGTCCCCCAAGGAACACGCTTCAACCCCAGCCGCCCCGTCTGCCTCGTCTGCCCCGTCTGCCCCGGCCACCGCGGCACCGCGGGAGGGAGTGCAGAGGCTGCTGCGCGCCTACACCGACGCGGTCAACAAGGCCAACGCGGCGGCCCTCATGGATCTCTTCAGCAGGAAGCCGGGCGTCGCGTCGATCGACAGCGGGGAGATCACCCGCGGCTGGGAGGCGATCCGGGCCAGCGCCGGCAGGATGAGGGGCGAGGAGCGCGGCTTCAAGATGTCCCTCGGCTCTCCCGACGTCACCCCGCTCGGGACGGACCACGCTCTGGCCGTCGCGCCCTACACGATGACCATCGCCACCGCCCAGGGGAGCACCCAGATCCAGGGGGCGCTGTCGCTGGTCCTGGAGAAGACGGCCGAGGACTGGAAGATCCTCCACGAGCACGCCACGATGAAACCGTCGGAATGACGGCGGCCCGCCGCCCGCGGCTGGAGATCCGCTACTGCACGCAGTGTCGCTGGCTCCTCCGCGCCGCCTGGACGGCGCAGGAGCTGCTGACCACCTTCGAGGCGGAACTGGGGGAAGTGGTGCTGGTCCCGGGGACCGGGGGCGTGTTCGAGGTGCGCCTGGACGGCGACGTGGTCTGGTCGCGCCAGGAGAGGGGGCGTTTCCCCGAACTCAAGGAGCTGAAGCAGATCGTGCGCGACCGGGTCGCTCCGGGGAGGGACCTGGGGCACTCCGATCGCTGACCGCGCCCCGCGCGCGGAGCGCTCCATGAGCGCCTGCACCCATCGGCGCCCGGGCCGCTACCGGCGCGTGTACTTTCCTTCCATGAAGGTCGCCCACTGCTTGCCGTCCTGCGAATTCTCGATCTTGAAGGCGTAGCGGCCCTCCCCCTCGAAGGTGTAGACGTAGCGGCTGTGTCCCATGGGGTGCTTGTTCTCGAACCTCAGGACGTTCCCCTCCCACTTGCCGCGGGCGGCTGACTGGCAGGGGGATCCCATCGAGTCGAACCAGTGCATCGTGTAGCAGCGCTCGTTCGTGTCGTACCCGAAGACGCCGTGTCCCCTGTAGCTCGTCTGGCCGCCCCGTTCTTCGACGTAGTCGGAGATGAGGAAGAATCCGTCCAGGTCGATGCGGGACTGGATGCGGCCGGTGGCGGCGCCCCCCTTCGGGTCCCAGGGGGAGGGGTGGATCTTCTCCTCGCCGGTCCAGGTGCCGGCCAAGCCCTGCAGCTTGCGGTGCTCTTCCTGGGGCTTGGACATCTGCATCATGGTTCCTCCGCTTTTGGTTGGTGATGCCGCGGAGTATACCGGCGCGGCGCGCCGGGGTCCAACCCCCGTTCAGGCCGCGCGGCGGCCGCGCCTGTAGAGGAGCCACCCCAGGACCAGGAGGAGGACGCAGCCGCCCAGGATCTTCCCGACGAAGACCCAGCGGTTGGTCCCCTCGGGGGGGCTGAAGGCGAAGAGGATCGCCGTGGCGGTGGTCAGGAAGCCCACGGCGCCGACCAGGATGGTGGCGGGCCGCCCGCCCGGGACGGGGATGACGCCCGGCGTGACGGTCCCGGGGACGCCCAGCCGGATGAGGGCGGCGAAGAGGTAGAGGTAGGGGATGAAGTAGACGACGATGGTGAAGTCGGCGAGGAGCAGGTAGGCTTCCCTGACGCCGGCCCCCGCGAAGCTCATCACGATCAGCAGGCTCGACACGCCCCCGGTGACGAGCAGGGCGACGTGCGGCGATCCGCGGCGCGGGTGGACGCTGCCGAATGACGCAGGCAGGTAGCGATCGATCCCCGCGACGTACGGGATCCGGGACGATCCGGCCAGCCAGGCGCTGACGCCCCCCATCCCCCCGAGGGCGATCAGCAGCGCCGAGATCCCCGCCAGGAACCCGAGCCCCATCTTCTCCTGGACCGCCGCGATGGCGACGCCGACGCCGCTCAGGATCCCGATCTCGCTCTGGGGCAGCGCGAACAGCAGGGCCGCGGTCCCGAGCATGTAGATCAAGGTGATGATCGCGCCGGCGATCAGGATGGCGCGGGGCACGTTCTTCCGCGGCTCGACGATCTCCTCTCCCATCATCGATCCGAGCTCGAGGCCCGAGTAGCCGAAGCAGATCTGCGCGAAGAACGCCACGGTCCCCAGGCTGAACACCGGGACCAGGCCGGACGCCGCGAACGGCGTGGCCGCCCCGTAGCGCGCGACCGCCCAGGCCCCCAGGAGGGTGAGCAGCGTCGCCGGGACCCAGGTGCCGAACGCCCCGAGGTTGTTCAGCCAGCGGCCGTAGCGCAGCCCCCGCACGTTCATCCAGACGGCGATCCAGAAAAGGAGCAGCGACGCCGCCATCATGACCAGGGGGCTGTCCTCCAGATTGGCCCGCTCCGGCCCGAGCATGAAGATGAAGTTCCCGACGGTGAAGATCAATAAGTGGGGGAAGTAGATCAGGTTGTTGGTCCACAGGCACCAGCCGGAGATGAACCCGTGGCCGTCGCCGAAGGCGCGCTTGGTCCAGGCGTAGATGCCCCCCTCCTCGGGGTAGCGGGTGGTCAGGTCGATGACGGCGAGGCCGGAGGGGACGAAGAAGCACAGGAACGCCAGCCCCCACAGCGGCAGCGCGGCGTAGCCGTATCCTCCCGCCGAGGTCAGCCACCACCTCAAGCCGGTGATGGCGACCACGTTCAGGAGGACCAGGTCCCACAGCCGCAGCTCGCGGCGGAGCGTGGTCACGTCGTGAGGCAGGGAGGCGCCTCGGGGGGCGCGATCCGGGTCAGGCCTCCATCCCCTCGATCTTCTTCCTCGCGGCCCGCAGGAGGAGGAGGCACAGGAACCCGAAGACGGCGAGGGCGATCAGGTCGGCGGCCACCCCCTGCATCGCCACGATGCGCCAGCGGTGGCCGATGTTGACGACCTCCAGGAGATTCCCCTCGCCCCAGGGGGCGGCCGACAGGGCCGCGATCAGGACGCCGCCGATCGATCCTCCCGCGACCAGGCCGGTGCTGTAGAGCATCCCGGATGAGACCTCCGACTCCTCCCTCTTGCCGCCCACCCTCTCGGCGATGAGCCGCATCATCCCCCCGATGAAGATCGGCATCGTGGTCGAGAGCGGCAGGTAGGCGCCGACGGCCCAGGCCAGGGAGGAAATCCCCATGACCTGCACCATCACGGCGAGCGCCGCCCCGACGAACACGAAGCCCCACTGGAGGTTCTGGCCGAGGATCCCCTGGATGAGCGTCGCCATGAGGGTCCCCTGGGGCGCCGGCAGTTTGTCGGATCCAATCGGCCCGTAGCCCGAGTGGTGCATCAGGAACAGCGTGCCGCCGATGGCGAACACCGACGCGAAGACGCCGATCACCAGGCCGATCTGCTGCAGCCAGGGGGTGGCGCCGACGATGTACCCCGTCTTGAGATCCTGCGAGGTGGCGCCGGCGTTGGCCGCGGCGATGCACACGATGGCGCCCACGACCAGGGCGGCGGTCTGGTACACGTCCCCGGCCCATCCGATCAGGATGAAGAACATGCAGGTCCCCATCAGCGTGGCGATCGTCATCCCGGAGATCGGGTTGCTGGTCGATCCGATGATGCCGACGATGCGCGACGAGACGGTGACGAAGAAGAACCCGAAGGCGACGATGAGCAACGCCAGCAGGAGGCTTCCCGGGAAGCGGGTCGGCAGGCCCGGCATGAACAGGGCGATCACCAGGACCAGCACGGCGGAGCCGCCCAGCACGACCGACATCGGGATGTCCCTCTCGGTGCGCCGCGCCATCACCCCGCCTCCGGTCCCGCCGCCGAGGCTCCGGACGCTGGCGCGGAACGCCGACCAGATCGTCGGCAGCGTCCTCGCCAGCGTCATGATCCCGGCCATCGCCACCGCCCCCGCGCCGATCAGGCGGACGTAGCCGCGGTAGAACTGCTCGTTGAGCCCGTGCGTGTCGATCCAGCCCTGCGTGAAGCCCAGGGAGCGCAGCTGGTCGTGGAGCTGCTGCTCGCTGACGAACAGCGACAGGAGCGGCGTCAGGGCCACCCACCCCAGGATGCTCCCTGACACCATGATCCCCGCCACCCGCGGCCCGATGATGTATCCGACCCCCAGGTACTCCGGGACGATCTCGGCGTTTACGGTCGCGTTGGGAAGGGGGGCGCTCCTCCCCGTGACGTAGGATGGAACCTCCTTGAAGAAGCCGAGGACGGTGTTGAACAGCTTGTAGATCATCGCCATCCACAGCCCGTTGAAGACCATCCGGGCCATGGCGCCACCCCGCTCGCCCGCGACCAGCACCTCGGCGCAGGCAGTCCCCTCCGGGTACGGCAGGACGCCGTGCTCCTGCACGATGAGACTGCGCCGGAGCGGGACCATGAAAAGGACGCCCAGGAATCCGCCCGCCATCGACAGCATCAGGATCGGCCAGTACTTGAAGAAGCGCTCCCCGCCGGCGGCCGAGGCCAGGAAGAGGAAGGCCGGGACGGTGAACACGACCCCGGCCGCCACCGACTCCCCAGCCGATCCGATCGTCTGGACGATGTTGTTCTCCAGGATGGTCGAGCCGATCCTCTTGAACACGGCGATCGCCAGGACGGCGATCGGGATGGAGGCGCTGACCGTGACGCCGGCCCGGAGCGCCAGGTAGACGGTGGCCGCGCCGAACAGGACGGCGAAGAAGGCGCCCAGGAGGACCGCCTTGGGGGTGAACTCCTTGACCGTGGCCGTGTCGGCGACGAACGGCCGGAACGCCTTCTCCGCGGTCGCCGCGCCCGCTCGCGATTCGGTTCGCATGCCCACCTCTCCTCAGTCTCGATCCTTGCTGCTGTTGATCCTCATGCGCCGGTGCGGACAGCTCGAAATCCAGGTGCGGGGTGCGTCGTGCGATGCGCGGGACTTTACCTCAGCCCCCCGGAGGTGTCAACGGACGGCGTCCCGGCGATTGTGGGGCCGCGGGGCGTTGCGGCCGCGCGTCCGGTTCCCATAGAATGTGGCGCATCCTCGGCCATCGGGAGACCCCCATGCACACCCGACGATCCTCATGGCGCAACGCGACGCCGATCGCGGCGATGCTGCTGCTCCCGGCGACGGACATCGGGCCGGCGCAGGAACCGGACTCCGGCTCCGCGCAACTGCAGCCGGTCCGTGACTCGGCCTCCGTCTTCTGCCCGGTCTGCGGGGCGCAGAACCGCGCCGGCAGCCGCTTCTGCCTCAAGGACGGCAGTCCGCTCCCTGCCATCGATCCGGTTCGCTACGCGGGCGGCTTCCTGCGGGCTCCCGAGACACTGTCGGCCGGGGAGATCCAGGAGACGGTCCGCCGCGCCACCCGCTCGGTCGTCCGGGTCCGGGTCAAGGCGGCCGCGAAGCTGAGGTACCCGGTGATCGAGCGTTCGACCCGCCTGCGGGGCTACAAGGGCAGGCTCGAATCCTTCGACGACGAGGGCCGTCTGGCGGGATCCGGGTTCGCCGTCTCTCCGGACGGCGAGATCGTCACCAACGCCCACGTCGCCAGCCCTTTCGGAACCCAGGCCCGGCTGACCGTCGAAACGCAGGACGGCCGCAGCTTCCCCGCCCGCGTCCTGGGGATCGACCGCGCCAGCGACCTGGCGCTCCTCAAGATCGATTCGGGCTCGATTCCCCCGCTCACCTGGGGTGATTCGGACCAAGTCCGCCTCGGCGAGGAGACCTGGGCGATCGGCAATCCACTCGACCTCGGCATCTCGGTTACCCGGGGGACGATCTCCAGCATGACGCGGCTGCGCACCGGCCTCCAGCAGGTGGAGAACTTCCTGCACTCCGACGCCTCCATCACCGGCGGCAACAGCGGCGGGCCCCTCGTGGACCTGCTGGGACGGGTCGTGGGGGTGAGCAACATGGGCTTCCACCAGGCCAAGGGGCAGGGCTACTCAATCCCCTCGAAGATGGCCCGTCTGGTGATGGAGCGCCTGCGGCAGCGGGGCACTTACGAGCGGGGATTCCTGGGGGTCCAGGTCCGCCCGGTCGATGCGGAGGCCCTCCAGCGGTTCACGGTGAAGCGGGCCACAGGCTCGGTGGTCGAGTCGGTCCTGGCGGGATCGCCCGCAGCGGGGGCCGGGTTCAACCCGGGAGATGTCCTCTTTGGCATCAACGGCCGCGAGGCCGCCGCCACGTACCTCCTCCAGGAGGCGGTCGCCAGTGTCGGACCTGGGGTGAGCCTGCGCATGACCCTGGACCGCACCGGCCAGGTCCTGGAGCTTCCGGTGACGACCGTCGCGCGCCCGGAGGAACCCCGCATCGACCCGATCCTTGACCTGGCACGGTATCTGATGGTGCGCGTCGAGGAGGAGCCGGGCGGGAAGGGCGTGACTCTGCGGATGACCGACGAATTCAGCGTGGCCCGCAAGTACGGGCTGTCGGACGGCTGCCGCCTCACGAGCGTACTGCCGGCGCAGGACTGGCCCGATACCTGGATCGATCTTGTCGATTACAAGAAGCTGCCCGGGGTCGTGCAGGTCGGCGGTCTCGACGACCTGCGCCGCGCCCTGGGACGGGCCTACCTGGGCGGGCGATTCGCCGCGGCGATCCATTGCGGAGAGGACCAGTATCCCTTGACTTCGGTGGCCTTCGATGAGTCCTGGGCGATCGTCCTCTGAGACTCTCCTGTGGTTGATGGCGCTGCTCAGCGCCGGCGTCGTGGCGGGCGCGCTGGCCGGGCTGCCGGTGCCGGCGGGTCCGGCGCCTCCTGCCCTCCCGCCCGAGGGCGCCGCCCGGCCGGCGACCGCGCAGAGGATTTGCCCCCGGTGCGGCTACCGGTGCGACGGCGCCTGGCGCCACTGCGCCAGCTGCGGCTGGGACCTCCGCACTCTGACCGGGCCGGAGGCCGCCCGTCGCCTGGAAGCGATCAGCCGCTCAGTCGTCGGGCTCGTGGTGGTCAAGGACGATCTCAATCCGAAGGAACTCCTGCCGACGGATCTGCAGAGGCTCATCACCCGGTACCGCCTGATGGACTTCAAGCCGGGCAGGCACAAGGCCTTCGCGACCGCCTTCTCCTACGGCGGCCCGGGCCTCTTCGTCACCTCCGCCCGCGTACTCGAGCGGGCGAGCGCGCCGCAGGTCCGCACCTACAACAACCGGCTCGTCGCCGCCGAGATCCTGGGCTATGACATCCCCTCCGGCATCGGCCTGCTGCGGGCCGATCTCCAGGGGTCGGCGCCCCTGCAGCCGGCCGAATCCGAACCCGCGACGGGTGAAGGAGCCTGGGCGATCTGCTACCCCGTCGCGATGGAGGAGGATCTCGTCCACTACCTTCCGCAGTCGCTGCACCGCGGCCGGATCACGGCGACGGGACAGTCCGGCACCAGCCTCGTCGCCTTCGAGAACCTCCTGCGGACCGATCACACCCTGCCGGGAGGATGCACCGGCGGCCCGCTCATCGATCTGCGCGGCGGCCTGGCAGGGACCCTGCTCGGCGGACCCAGCCCCAGCCTGGCCTACGCCGTGCCGGCCGGCGATGTCGGCCCGATGGTCGAGATCATGTCCCACAAGACCCGTCCCCAGAGGGTCTATTTCGGCATGGGGTTGGTGGCGCCGGATGATCGCCAGCGCGCCCGGTTCGGTCTCGAACCGGCCGTCACGCAGCCGCTGGTCGCGTACGTCGTTCCCGGCTCGCCCGCCGAGTCATCCGGTGTGCGTCCCGGCGACATCATCCTCGCGGTGCGGGGACAGAAGGTGGCGACGGTGGCCGAGGCCGGGGCACGCCTGCTCGCCGCCTCGCCTGGCAGCCCGCCCCTGGGGCTCACACTCCTGCGTGCCGGACAGGAGACGGACGCCGCGGTCGCGCCCGGCACGCGCCCGGACCGCATTCTGCTCGACCCGGTCGATGAAATCAGGGAGGCCCTGCAGGCCAACCTCGTCGAGGTGACGACCGGGCCGACCTCGCGGCACGGCCTCCTGATCAAGGATCTGGTCCCCGGGGGGCGGGGCGCCGAGGCGGGATACAAGAACGGCGACACCATCGTGCGGGTTTACAGCAGGCACGTTCGCCGCTTCGACACCTTCCGGGACATCATCCGCTCGGAGAACGGCCACATCTTCGGGGAGATGGACGGTCAGAAGGGCACGGTGGCGAGCTCCGCCTACATCGTGCCCCTGGAGGTCCGTACCGAGGACGGCAAACCCGAACGGCGCACCTACTTCAGCCTCCTTCCCGACCTTCTTGCCCCGCCGGTCTACTGATGATGACGCGACGACGCTCCCTCGCTCTCCTCCTGGTGCTGGCGGCGTGGCTGGCCGCTCCCGTCGCAGCCGAACCCCCCGCAACCGCCGAGCCCCCCGTGGCTTCCCACGATCGCTGCCCGGCCTGCGGCGCCCCCACTGAGCCTGGTGCCGCCTTCTGCACCCGCTGCGGCCGCAAGGTCGGCGCCGCGCCGGCCGGGCCGGCCGTCCAGGCGGCAGACCGTCCGGGTGCCCGGCGGTCGGTCGTGCAGCTGACGGCGGTGCACGACAAGCAGTTGACCTCGGCCTTCGGGGCCATCGTTTACGGCGAGTCGGTCGAGGTCGGGTCGATCCTCGGGAGCGCCTTCGCCATCGCCCCGGGCGAATTCGTCAGCGACGCCGGCTTGCTGAACGGCGCCAGGGAGGTGTCCCTGCGCTCCCTGGACGGCCGCGGCGTCCCGGCGCGGGTGATCGGCATGGACCCGCTCATCGGCGTGGCGCTCCTTGAGGCCGACCTCAAGCAGGTGCCGCCGCTGGAGCGGCGCAGGGGCCCCCTGCGACTGGGAGAGTCGCTGAACGCCCTGGGCTTCCCTTCCGGCGGGTTGGCGGCGCATGAGCTGTCCTCGTCGGCGGGCGTAGTCAGCGGCCTGCACCGCGGAGGCCAGAGGATTCATCCGATCGAGGACTACATCCAGACCGATGCCTCACTGCCCGCGGGGTTCGCGGGAGGGCCGATGATCGACGACGCGGGGAAACTGGTCGGCATGAGCACGGCCCTGCCGGTCGGCCGCCACATGATCATGGGACCGGACATCGGCGTCCGCTGGTCCATTCCGCTCGAATGGATCGAGAGGGCCCTGGCCTGGATCCGCGCCGGGCGGCCAGGGCGTCCCTGGATCGGCATCCACACCATCGCCGCCGATCCGGAGACCCGCTCCACGTACTCCCTGCCATCCGAGGTGCGCCGGGTTATCGAGAACGTGTTCCCGGGGAGCCCCGCCGCCCGGGCCGGCCTGCGCCGCGGCGACGGCCTGCTGAAGATCCAGGGGGACGAGGATCTCTCGACCGCCCGGGTCCACGCCAGGCTCCTCGGCGCCAGGCCGGACGAGGCCTGGAGCATCGAGATCGCCCGGGCCCGGGAGCGCCTCACGGTCCCGGTCACCCTGGCGCTCCGGCCGGACCGTCCCCGTCTGGAGGGAGCCGATTTGCTCCGGTTCTACGGCGGGTTCGAGATCGCGCCGCGCGGCTCGTCGGGCCTGATGGTCACCAGGGTGCTCCCCGGATCGGAGGCGGCGGCGGAAAAGGTGGCGCCGGGTGATCTGCTCCAGAGCCTTCTCGTCAAGAAGGATCTCGAGCGGGCTGAGCGAGACACCGCCCGCTGGCGACAGGTCAAGGACATCGAGGGGCTCGAGCGCCTCCTGCAGAGCGCGTATTCCGAATTCGACTTCTTCATCGGCGTGCGCCTCCGCGCCCGGGCGGGAGAGAAGCGGGAACTGTACCTGGGCGGGATCCTGAGCGCCACGGACGCCCTGTAGCCTTGCCAGCCACCCTCCCGCGCCGATCCTCTATAATCATGCGCCCTCAGCTTCAACCGGGGGTTCGATGAAACGGCACGACTCCACGCCGGGGGCGCGCATCCTGGCATGCAGCCTGGCCACGGCTCTTGTCACGGTCGCCTGCCCGGACACCGGCACCAGGACCATGGACCGATCCGCCACAGAGCCTGATACCCGCCTGTATCTCCTCGAGACGGTCGGGGAGTTCGCCGTGGCGCGCCTGTACGCCGACGGCTTCGAGGACCTGTCGCCCCGCGAGAGGGCGCTCGCCTACTACCTCTGCCGGGCGGCCATCGCCGGGCGCGACATCTTCTACGACCAGATGGGGCGGGACGGCCTGGAGGTGCGCGATCTCCTGGAGGAGATCCTGACCCACCCGCGGGAGATCCCCGGGGACGTCCGCGAGGCCCTGCATCAATACTTGAAGCTGTACTGGATCAACAACGGCAACCACAACGACCGGACGCGAAGAAAGTTCGTCCCGGAGCTCACCTTCGAGCAGCTCGAGGGGGCCGCCAGGGCCGCCGTGCGCGACGGGGCGCGCATCCGCCTGGCGCTCGGCGAGTCGCTCCAGGCGAAGCTCGCCCGCCTGCGGCGCGCGATCTTCGACCCCGATTTCGAGCCCCTGTCGACCTGCAAGACGCCGCAGCCGGGGCAGGACATCCTGACCTGCAGCAGCGTGAATTTCCACGCCGGGGTCACCCTCGATGATCTGCGCGGCTTCGACGAGAGGCACGCGCTCAACTCCCGGCTGGTGAAGCGCGGCGGCTCCGTGGTCGAGGAGGTGTACCGGGCCGGCCGCCGGGCCGGCGGCGCCTCCGGCGCCGGCGCGGAGGTCCCTCCCGGCCGCTACGCCGCGGAGCTGCAGACGGCGATCGGCTTCCTGGAGAAGGCCCGCGCCTTCGCGGACCCCGCCCAGGCGGCGATCCTGGGGCGCCTCATCGACTACTTCGCCGGCGGCGATCCGGAGGCGTTCCGGCGCTACAACATCGCCTGGGTGCGGCACGACGCGCCCGTCGACACGGTCAACGGGTTCATCGAGACGTACAAGGACCCGCGCGGCCAGAAGGGGGCGTTCGAGGGCCTGGTCTATTTCGTGGATCGCCGCATGAACCGGATCCAGAAGGACCTCGCCGGCCTGGCCCGGTACTTCGAGGACCGCGCCCCGTGGGACGAGCGCTACACGAGGAAGGAATTCAACATCCCGATCGCCAACGCCGTGAACGTCCTGGTCGCCGTCGGGGACAGCGGCCCGATGCCCCCGGTTGGCATCAACCTGCCGAACGAGGAGGCGATCAGGGAGCGCCACGGCAACAAGAGCGTGTCGCTCGTCAACGTGATGGACTCCGCGGAGCGGGCGGCGCGCTCCAGGAAGGTGGCGGAGTTCTTCCTCCCGGAGGACCGCCCGCTCCAGGAGGCGCACGGCGCCGACATCGCCCTCCTGCACACGGCGATGCACGAGGTCCTCGGCCACGCCTCCGGCAAGGTCAGCGACGCTCTCCAGGGAGATCCCCGGGACCATCTCCGGGAGCACTACTCCGCGCTGGAGGAGGCCCGCGCGGAGCTGATCGCCCTGCACCACTTCTTCGATCCGAAGCTGGTCGAGATCGGCGCGGTCCGCTCGGCGGAGGTCGCCGAGGCGGCGTACCGGGACTATGCGACCGACGATCTCTACATGCTGCGGAGGATCCGCCAGGGGGAGGTCCTCGAGGACGACCACATGCGGGCGATCCACCTGATCGTCGGCCACCTGCGCGAGGTGACCGGGGCGGTGGAGCGGGTCCGCCGGGACGGCAGGACCTACATGCGGGTGAAGGACATCGCCGCCATGCGCCGGGGTGTGGCCGACCTCCTGGCCGAGGTCCAGAGGATCAAGGGGGAGGGGGACTTCGCGGCCGCCCGGGACCTGATGGAGCGGTTCGCCATCCGCATCGCTCCCGCCCTGCGGGACGAGGTCGTCGGGCGCGCCGAGCGCGCCGGCATCCCTTCCTACGTGGCCTTCGTGATGCCCGACGTGGTGCCGGTCCGGGACGCTGCCGGCGAGGTGATCGACGCCCGGATCGAGTACGCCTCCGACCTGACCATGCAGATGCTCAGGTACTCCGGAAAGTTCCCCCTCGAACCGGCCGGCTCCGCCCCCTCCCGCTAGACCGCGCTCGGGCCGGCCCGTCCGGGCCGGCGTCTCCGCACGCGCCGGCCGGCACGCGCGTTGAATGTGTCCCCGCCGAAACCTATATTTGCCTCCCCGCGGCGGCCTGCCCGTTGTCCCGCCGGATTTCACCCTTGCATCAGGGGAGCGGACACGATGGCCACTGCCTCACCCGGAAGCCCGGCGCCACCCACCGGCCGCCCGGCGCCCTCGCCGCGGGTCGGCCTGGGCCTCCTGCTCGCGGCGCTGCTCGCGGCCGCATCGGTCCTGCAGTGCGCGGTGTTCGGCCGGTACGACATGGCCCGCATCCACCAGGAATCGGCCGCCATGCCCCGCAACCCGGTCATCGTGATCCCGGGCTTCCTGGGATCGAAGCTGCGCAACCGCCACACCAACGAATCGGTCTGGGGACGCCTGCTCAGCCTCCTCAAGCGCGACCGGCTCGACGATCTGAGCCTGCCGATCGATCGCCTGCCGATCCAGGAGAACCGGGACAACCTGGTCCCCTACGACATCTACGAGACGTTCGTCGGGGTGAAGTTCTACGGCGCGATCCTGGAGGCGCTGCGCGAGGTGGGCCGCTACCGGATCGGCGACATCAACGACCCGCGGCCGGGGGACACCTGCTTCGTCTATTACTACGACTGGCGCCGCGACAACATCGAGGCGGCCATCGGCCTGGGGCGCGCCATCGAGCGGATCAAGTCACGCTTCAAGAACCCGGCCCTGCGCTTCGACATCGTGGCGCACAGCATGGGCGGGCTGGTGGCGGACTACTACATGAAGTACGGCGGCAGGGACGTGACCGGCGACGGGAAGGAGCATCCGGTCACGTACGCCGGCGCGGCCGACCTCGGCAGGATCGTCCTGATCGGCACGCCGCGCCGGGGCGCGATGTCCGCCTTCAAGATCCTGCACACCGGGTTCTCCCGGGCCCTGGCGCGGCAGGCGCTGTTCACCATGCCCTCCATCTACCAGCTCCTGCCCACGGGCGGCCGGCGGTTCATCGATCCGGAGGGCCGGCCCCTCGAGGCCGATCTTTACGACGCCGCGGCCTGGGTGAGGAACCGCTGGTCGGTCTTCGACCCCAGGTCCCGGACGGAGCCCGGGGACCCGGCGCGCATGCAGCGCTTCCTGCAGGCCGCCCTGGACCGCGCGCGCGCCTTCCGGGGCGCCCTGGACCGGGACGCGGGGCGCGCTTCGCCGGTCCCGATCCATCTGTTCGGCTCCGACTGCGTCCCGACCCTCGACCGGGTGATCCTGAAGCAGACCCCCGAGGGGCCGGTGACGCTGTTCGAAGCCAGGGCCTCGCCCGACCGCGGCCCCGGGCCGATCGAGGCCCTGATGTTCTCGCCCGGCGACGGGAGCGTGACGGCCCGGTCGCTGCTGGCGATCGACGTGGACGGCCCGGCTGGCGCGCCCGCGGCGACGGGCGGCCGGACCGACTTCGCCTCGACCTTTTTCTTCTGCGAGTCGCACGGGCTGCTTCCGGCCAACCGCGGCTTCCAGGACAACCTGTTCTACGTGCTGCTGAACGGCACGCAGCGGCCGGCGCCCCTCGCCACGGTCTCGACCGGCCGGTAGCCCTGGACGGCCGGCGGACGGCGGGCCGGGCGGGCGGCCGAACCCACGAGACGGTCAATCCTGTGTTCGGGAAACGTCCGGACAGGCTCCTAGCCCGGAGGGGTCTGGGAGGAGGCGCTCGCCGCGGCGACCGCAACGCGGGCGCCGCGGGTCCCCGACATCTTCACCATGAGCCTGAAGAGCAGGGACAGGGCCAGCGCGCTGACCCCGAGACCGAACAGCACACAGAGAAAAATGACGAAGAAGAGAACGAACATGTCCATAAACGAGTCATCCCTCGATTGCGCGACAACGGGGATGGCGTTTGCCGCCACCCCCGACCAGGTCCCTTCGGAAACGCCGGGCAAGGCTAATATAGGCGCGTCGATTGGTCAAGCAACCGCTCGAGCGATCGCGCGCCATCATTCCTCGGCCGCGTCCCGGACCGTCGTTTCCCCGGCGCCGGCAATCGCCTCGAGCCGCGCGAGGTTTTTCGCGGCGGCCTCGGATCCACCGGCCTCGACCGCCTTCCGGTACTCCTCCCTCGCCTCCTCCCTGCGGCCCGTCCTCTCGTAGGCCATGCCGAGGTTGTTGTGGAAGTAGCCGACACCGGGACGGATCCGCACCGCCTCCTCGAGATGCGGCACCGCCTCCGCATGACGCCCGTCGCCGATCAGCGCGTACCCCAGGTTGTTGAGGGCGTAGGCGTTGCCCGGATCCTTCTCGACCGCGGATCGGAACGAGGCGATCGCCTCCTCGCGACGGCCGCCGGTGAGCAGGGCGCGTCCCTTTACGTTGAGCGCGGCCGAGTCCTCCGGGTCGAGCGCGCTCGCCTCCGTCGCGGCGGCGAGCGCCTCCTCGAAGCGTCCGGCGTCGTTGAGGACGCGACCTAGGTTCACCTGGGCCTTCACCGAGGCGGGGTCGATCAGGGCGGCGCGATGCAGCGCGGCAATCGAATCCTCGAGCCGCCCCTCCTTCCAGAGCGCCAGGCCGAGCAGGTAGGACGGGTAGAAGCGCTCGGGATGCAGGTCCACCTCGGCCGCCAAGTAGCGCGACGCCGAGGCGTAGTCGCCGCCCTTGTAGTGCGACTCCCCCCT